>DASPMW010000099.1:0-11781 GCA_035626855.1 Patescibacteria group bacterium | reverse complement strand
GCGCTTGCCCATCTGGCTGTCGCCGTAATAGATCCCTTCGTTCAGGATCGTTTGCAGCGTCGACGACCATTCGGCATCGGCGAGGCGGAAGTTGACGAAGCCGGGGCCGGCGACCGTGACGTCGCGGATTTCCGGCAGTTCCTTCAGTTTGCCGGCAAGCGCTTCGCCAAGCTGGCGCGGATTTTTGCCGGCAGCCTTCGACAGCACCATCGCGGCGTTTGTCGCCATGTCGCCATGCGCGACGTCCTTCGGTGGCTCCACCTTGACCCGGCTCATATCAAGCCCCGGCGGCAGGTCGCCATTCGCCGCCATCTTGGCGAGGATGTCGTTCACCTTCGTCTGGTAAGCGTGGAAAATATTGCTCATCTCACCACCTGGTATGCGTCAAAGAGTTCCTTGTGTTCCAGCACGGCCAGGCGATCGGTCATGCTGGCGATGTAGTCGGCGACGGTGCGCGCGTGCCAGGTTTCGGCTTTCCAGCCCTTCGGCACGTCCTGCACCTGTTTCAGGTAATCGGGCGGCAGGCATCGCTTGTGTTCCATGAACACTTCGAACAGGTCCTGCACGACGGCAAAGACCTTGCGGCGCACGCGGCTGACCTGGTGGTGCCGGTAGAAATTCGCCCAGAGGAAGCTGCGCAGCGCCTTGTCCTTTTTGCGCATCTCGTCCGACATGCCGATAACCATGTCTTTCGCATAGCGGATATCGTCGGGCGTTTTGGGATTGAGCGCGAGCAGGCGGCGCTTGCTTTCGGCCAGCACGTCCATGACATAGGTTCCCATTACGTCGCGCACCACTTCCTGCTGCAGCGTGTAGGGCGCGATGACGGGATAGGATTTTTTCTTGGCGTGAATGATCGCGGCGACCCAGTCCACCTGCTCCACATCCTTCAGCGTGAACATATCCGCCTGCAGCCCGTCATCGAGGTCGTGGCTGTTATAGGCGATGTCATCCGCGATCCCCGCCGCCTGCGCCTCGACCGAGGCATAGGTGTTCAACAGCAGGTCCATCTTGCCGCTCAGTTCCGCGAGCGTGATTTCCAGCTTCGGCTTCTTCTGGCCTTTTTTGTAAAGCGGGCCGTTATGCTTGCAGAGACCTTCGAGGGATTCCCAGGTGAGGTTGAGGCCGTCGAAATTCGGGTATTTCTTTTCGAGCTTCGTCACGACGCGCAGGGTCTGGTCGTTGTGGTCGAAGCCGCCGTAATCCTTCATGCATTCCGCGAGCGCGTCCTCCCCGACATGCGCGAAGGGCGTGTGGCCGAGGTCGTGGGCGAGCGCGCAGGTTTCGGCCAAGTCTTCATCGACTTTCAGCAGCCGCGCGAGGGAGCGCGCCACCTGCGCGACCTCGATCGAATGCGAGAGGCGCGTGCGGTAATGATCGCCCTCATGATAGACAAACACCTGCGTCTTGAATTTCAGGCGGCGGAAGGCGCTTGAGTGGATGATGCGGTCGCGGTCCCGCTCGAAGGCGCCACGCGTCTTGGAAGGCGCTTCCGGATGCAGCCGGCCGCGGCTTTCGGATGGCCGCGACGCAAACACGGCGAGGCCATCCGTCGCCGTAAATTTTGCCATCGGATCTTTCTGTCCCGTTTCAGGCAAGGATTTCAATTTCTTAGCCGCAACGCGCGCCATACAGGCTCCCTTGCGAAGTCCGGCCGCCCAGCGCCGGAATTCTATTGATTTATAAGGCTTTTAAACCATATTATGCGGTAGAATTAAAGGATAATATGACGTTTGGTTATGTTTAACCAGCAACCGGAGGATACCATGCCCGATACCCCCACGAGTGCGACGATGTCCCTGACCGAAAGCGCGCAAAAACGCCTCGCGGCCCTGCGCGAAAAAGAGGGCAACCCGGCGCTCATGCTGCGCGTGACGGTGCTGGGCGGCGGCTGCTCCGGCTTCCAGTACGACCTCGACCTTGACGACAAGATGACCGCGGATGATGTGAAGTTCGGCGACGCGCTCGTGACCGACACCATGTCGCTGCAATTCCTGAACGGCGCGGTAGTCGATTACATGCAGTCGATCGTCAAGTCCGCCTTCAAGATCCGCAACCCCAACGAAGCCGCCGGCTGCGGCTGCGGCAAGTCGTTCGCGCCGAGGATGTGATTACTTAAATTCCGATAAATCATTATCGCTGAAATCAGCCTCGCCCAGCAGCTTGGCCGAGGCGACCGTATCCATCTTGCGGAACCTGTCCCGCGCGGCGAGGGCTTTTTGCTTGTTTTTGAATTCGTGGACTTCGACGTTTTCGCTTTTGTAAACGACGCGCACGATATATTCGTCAGACATGTTTCGCCTCCCGCGCAATCCGTGCCTGCCATGCGCATAGCGCAGGGGTGACGGCCAGTTCCATCCCGATCGCGAGCAGCATGGGCAGTGGCGGCAGGCCGATAAAAACTGCCGCCATCAGCCGCGCGAAACCGCCGATCACGATGGGCAGGCAGAGCAGCCGGCAATACCCCGTGCGTGTTTCAATGGTCGGAATGGCGTACCAGAAAGCGATGCCGATGCCGAACAGCAGCCCGGATAAATAGCGGAAATGGCTGTCCACGGCGAGGTTGGCGGGGTCGGCCAGCAGCTGCGGCCCCATGATCATCCCGGAAGCGCCGGCCAGCACAGGCACCAGCCCGCCGACGGCAATGGCCGCTTGCAGCGCGCGGCGCTCGCAGGCGTAGCGCGACGCGGTCATGCCTTGAGCATCTCCAGCGCGGCGGCGCGGTGGCCGGGCTTCAGTTTCAGGAACATCGCCCGCGCCTGCTTGATGTCTTTATCGAGCCCGCTCTCGGCGGCGGTCTTGAGCGCGATGACCGTCGGGTCCTGCGCGTTGATGATGAAGGCGAGCGATCGCGACAGTTTCGCCATCGTTTCGCGGTCGATTTTGAGTTCGGACATTTATTCCTCGGTTTCCTCGTCCCGGAAGATCACGGTCTTCAGGTCTTCCTTGATATCATCGAGGCAGAGCGCCGCGAGCGCAAGGTGATGTTCATTCTCGGCAATATGGACCCAGTCGACATGCTCGTCCTCGTTGATGGTGAGGACGACGACGGAGGTGACCTTGGTGTTCTTCGCGAACTTGGCGAGGTCGCGCAGGAATTTCGGGATGCCGCCCTCGCCATCGAACTGCACCTTGTCGATGATCGCGCCTTCCTTGAAGTTGACGGTGATCACCTGCACTTTTTCTTCGGGCGGCTGCGGTACGGGAATTTCAGGCGGCTTCGGCGTTTCCTTGTCGGCCATGACGAGCCCTCCCGTTTGAAAAGTGTTGAATTACCTTGGTAAAACAAACGCTTCGCCCACGGGTTCCGCTCGGCACATGACGCATAATTCCATTTTAAAACAAAACCGTGGCCGCATGGGCAAAAATATTTAACTCCATGAATTTGCTGCGGGATATTGGAAATTGACCCTTGCGGCAGCATCTGTTACCAATAATACGCAGCAAAAATCCAAGCGTTTCAAGGGGAAGGCTACCGCCAAATGACGGGGAAAGACGATCTCGATCCAGACCGCCACCCGCGCCCGCTGCCGGATAACAAGGTGCTTCACCCCCTGTTCGGCAATCACTGCACGACCGAAACATTCTCGCTGAAGAGCCACCGCCCCGGCAGCCACTACACCCATTACGAGGCGCATCTCGATGACCCGGTCAAAAAGACCTGGACGGTCAGCAAGGTCGTGACGGTGAGCGAAGACAGCTTCAACCCCTACAAGCGGAAAAATGCCACCCATACCCATCTTGTCAAAAACAAGCTGAACTTCCGCGACGCCGTGACGCTGCTCGGCAGTCTCGAGAAGGAGCACAAGGACAAGCCGCTGCAATACGAGACGCTCTACCCCGACGCGCCGGTGCTCGGCTATATCCATTACAAGGCCTTCGCCGAGCGCGAAGGTTACGTCTATGACACCAAGGGCCTGCCCCATGCACGGCCCAACCCGCGCGTGCTGCCGCTTGGCTGCAGCTTTCACCAGTCCGACGTGGACAGCGCGAATGCGCATGTGCAGCGGCCGGAAGATGAATTCGACAATAATGGCCCGCAGAGCAAGCTTCCGAACGCGCATTTCCTGCTCGACAGTTTCACCGCCGCAGCGCATCGCGATGATTACGCCGCAAGCCTGAACGGCGTGCGCGCCATCAACCTCCTCGACCGTTTCGTCGACCAGATCGAGATTGCGCAAGGCCACCTGACGGAATACTGCGACAACTACGCCAAGCTTGGCTATGGCGGGTTGATCGACGACGCCGACACTGCGCTGCGCCTCGCCGAAAGCCTGCTGCGGCAATTGCGCGCCTATCATGTCGATACGTCGGAGTATGATAACTTCCTGAACCAGTGCCGCATCACGACTTACGTGCTCCATGCAGAAGGGCTGTATGACCTCATGGGCAAGGGCAAGGGTGATTTCGACGCGAATGAAACGCTGTTCCAGGCGCGCGTTACGCAGGCGCTCGACATCTTCAAGAAAATCGATACCAGCGAAGACGGCGCAAAAACCCTGCAGAACATGATCGTGCAGACCCCTGCCCCGACCGTGCCCGCGGCCATCGGCAATTTCGTGCAGAATTACCGCGCCGAACGGCCGAAATACGGCCAGACGCCGAAACCGCCCAAGCCGTAACAGCTGTAACCGGCTGAAAAGGCTGCGCTATCCACATCGCTTGCGCGCTTAATCATTTGTCAAAACATAGTTGATACCATAATCCGCATAGACTCGGGCTTTTGCATGTGAGGGCGAAAATGGCGGATTCTGAAGATAAAAACCCTATCGTTGTCGTCGGCGGCGGGTTTGCAGGCACCACGCTTCTCACCCATACCTTGTTGCGCATCGCGGCTGACCCTACGATCACCGAGCCCGTCAAAATCCTCATGGTCGAGCGGCACCAGGAACAGATGCATGGCGGCGTCGCCTATAGCCACGGCGCGGCCTACAAGAAACATAACCTGAATGCCGGCGCCAACAGCCTCGACATGTTCCCTGGGGGTGATCCTCCGGAAGGCTTCCAGACCTTCGTACAGTATATCCAGGCGAAGGCTGCCGACGGCCATCCGGAAATGCTCGACAACCTCATCAACCCCTCGCGCCAGCTCGTGCATGCCTATATCACCGACATGCTGGAAATCGCGAAGGAAAAGGCGGGCGCGAAGGTGGATCTTGAAGTCGCGCTGCGCAAGGCGACGCATATCGAGGAAAAACCAGACGGCGGCGCCATCATCGAATTCGGCGACGGATCTTCCGTCGAATGCTGCCACGCCATTCTCGCGACAGGCTTCCAGGAAGCCGTCGCGCCGCGCTTCGCGCAGAAGGCCGCGGACCATCCGCATTTCATGGACGCCCCCTATTCCGCAAAAGCGAATTCGCTCTATGAAGACGCGGTCGCCCACCCCAACAGTCGCACGCTGGTAATCGGCACGGGCCTGACCGCAATGGATATCGCCGCGCGGCTCATCAACACCGGCTATACCGGCGAGATCGTCATGATGTCGCGCCGCGGCCTCATGCATAATACCTACGAAGATACGCCGCCCGAGGAGTATCTTGCAAAGGGCAAGATGATCGGCGAAGCGCGCGACATCGATACGCTCGAGATCAGCAAGCACCGCCCCAAATTCCTTGAAGCCGAAACGACCGCCGAGCTCGTGAAGACGCTCGTCACCGAGTTCAACGAATGGCGCGCGCAAGGCTACACCTCGCCCGAGATCCTTATTTACTGGGAGCGTTTCGTCCCGGATGTCTGCGCGAAATTCCCGCACAAGGACCTGGCGGCGCTGTTTGCCGACCATGAAGCGCTGATTACCTCGAGCCGCGTCGGCGTGACGCCGAACACGGGCATTACGGTCCGCGAGGGGATGAAAAACGGGCAGATCCAGGTCGCGATGGGCGCGATCAAGGACATCAGCCCCGGCCCCGACGGCACCCTTGTCGCGACCTATAACCCGGCGCAGGGCGATATCAGCATGGTGAGCATGCAATTCAACGCGGCTGAAAAGCGCACCGAGCAGGCGAGCTTTGACTACGTCTTTTCCGCGATGGGCAACACCAGCAACTATGCAATGCCGCCCGAGCATATCTCCGACCCGCTCTGGCGCGGACTGATGCAGGATGGCAAGGCGCAGCCGCACTGGACCAAATCAGGCATCGCCGTGTCGAAAGATTTCTCGATGCTGGATGCGGAAGGCAATGCCAGCACGTCGATCAGCGTGATCGGCGTTCCCGTCGCAGGCCATATGATGACGACCGCCTACGCCTATCCGCACAAACCGGAGATCAAGGGCGGCAAGCTCGGGCCCAATGCGCTCGGCGCGACGACCATCTCCGCCGAGATCAAGATGCTGCTCGACGCAAAATATGATTCAATGGTGGCCGGCTTCCGTCCCGAGGCACCTGCAGCCGAACAAAGCGTCGTCCGTCGCCAGAAAATCCTGCAACCTGTTCGATAAAAACACTTGTTGCGTCGCAGCAGCTCAAAGCCTTGAATAGCCTGAATTGCTGTTCAAGAATGGGGTATCCTTTAACCTCTTTTCTGCTTGTTATGAAAAGATTGTTGTGCTAGGATTGTTGAAATTGAAAAAAAAGAACTGCTGCAGGTTCCGGGTTTAACCCAAAAAGAGAGCCGCAGACGCCAAGGCAAAACAACAATCGCCGGGCGCGCCTTCTATTACGAAACTGCGGTGTAATATTTTCTGAGGGTACAATGTCCGAACAACAAAACGATCCCATCGTGATCGTCGGCGGCGGCCTCGCCGGCACGACGTTCCTGGTTCATACGCTGGTGAAAATCGCCAACGACCCGACCATCACTCCCGCCAACCCGGTCAATATTTCGCTGATCGAGCGCTACAGCGAGCAGCTGCATGGCGGCGTCGCCTACAGCAAGGGCCCCAATTTCCGCGAGCACAACCTGAACGCCGGCGCGCGCACGCTCAATTTCTTCCCGGCCGGCAAATACCCCGCGGGCATGCCGACCTTCGTGCAGTATATCGAGGAACGCGCGCAGAAAAATCCGGGCGAGCTCCACGCCCTTACCGACCCGCCGCGCCAGATGGTCAATGAATATTGCCAGGACATGCTGAAAAAAGCCCTCCAGATGGCGGGCGACAAGGTGCATGTCGAAATCGGCATGAAGAACATCATCAAGATCGATGAAAAGCCGGAGGGCGGCGCGACGCTGCATTGCTCCGACGGCAGCGAATTCGACGCGAGCCATGTCGTCCTCGCGACAGGTTTCCAGGAGGCGACTGCCCCCAAATTCGCAACCAAGGCGGCGAACCACCCGCATTTCGTGGCGCAGCCCTACTCCGCCCGCGCCAACCAGGCTTTTGAAGAAGTCTGCTCCAATAGCGCGGGACAGAAAGCCTTCATCATCGGCACCGGCCTGACCGCAATGGACATCGCCGCCCGCCTCATCAAGCAGGGCTTCAAGGGCGAGATTACCATGATGTCGCGCCGCGCGCTCATGCACGACTCCTTCGAGCCGACGAGCCCGCAGGAATACCTCGCGGCCCGCATCAAAGGCGAGCCGCGCCCCGCGACTGAACTCGAATTCACCAAGCACGAGCCAAAATTCCTTAAGGCGAAAACCGTCCAGAGCCTCGTCAAGGCGATCGGCCGTGAATTCGCAGAACTGCAGAGCCAAGGCTACACCTCGGGCGAGATCCTCGGTTACTGGGAGCGCTTCGTGCCGACGCTGGCGGAGAAATTCCCCCATGCGGATATGGCCAAGCTTTACCTCGACAACGAGGCGCTGATCGTCAGCCGCCGCGCCGGCGTGACGCCGGATACCGGCCAGACCGTCAAGAACGCGATCAATTCCGGCCAGATCAAGGTGCGCACCGGCGCGATCCGCGAAGTCGCGCCCGATGAAACCGGCAAGCTTGCCGTCACCTTCAACCCCGGGCGCTCGACCGTGTCGCTCACACGGGCGAAATTTAATGCGGTGGCCAACCGCACGCAGACCGAAAGCTTCGATTTCGTGTTCTCGGCGATGGGCAACTCGGCGAATTTCGACAACGTCGCCGACGTGAAAGAACGCCTGTGGAAAGACCTGCTGGAAACCGGCAAGGCGACGCCGCACTGGCTGCGCGCCGGCGTTTCGCTGACCCGCGACTTCTCGCTGGTGGATGCGGAGGGCAAGGCTTCCCCCAACTTCACCGTGATCGGCGTGCCCGCTGCCGGCCACATGGTCGTGACCCGCTATCCCTATCCGGACACCCCGACGATTTCGGGCGGCAATCTTGGGCCCACCTCGCTGAACTCCCGCGCGATCCTGTCGGAGACGGTGCTTGTCCTCGATGCCAAATACGACAAGCTGGTCCAGCAGTATCGTGACGATGCCGCGCCCGTGGTCAACCCCGCGCCGAAGAAACGCGCGGGCGGCCAGACGCTGGGCGCCTAGCCATTCGATTTTCTCCGTAACACGGGCCGGGTTTCTCCCCCGGCCCGTCTTTTTTTGCAGCCCCGGGTATTTTCATATTGTGCATAATGCCCCGCCGTGCTACCTTCTCCGCACATAAAAAAATACATAATGGAGAGTGCGTAGATGTTTACCTTTTTCAAGACCACCGTCCAGCAGGATGCCGCCTACCGCGCAAAGCAGGCGCAAGTGCAGGATCAAACCACCCCCGTCCTGACCGCCGCGAACGACGACAAATACCATCAGCGCTATTTCGGCGATGAAGCAGACGAGCAGACGACCGCGTAACTTGCGCGCCAGAATTCGGAATACAGCCCGGCGGGGACGCCGGGCTGCTTCTTTTTGCGGTGTGATTTAAGAGTTAAGCAGCCGCGGCTTGGGACATCTTCGCCCGCATGCCGAGCATGTGGCAGATCGCCAGCGTCAACTCGGCGCGGTTGAGCGTGTAGAAATGGAAATCGCGCACGCCTTCTTCATGCAGCACGCGGCACTGCTCCGACGCGACAGTCGCCGCCACGAGCTCGCGCGTTTTCGGGTGGTCGTCGAGCCCCTCGAACAGCTGCACCATCCAGCGGGGGATTTTGGTGCCGCACTTGTCGGAGAATTCCACCATGCGCGAAAAATTCGTGATGGGCAGGATGCCCGGCACGATCGGCACATTGATCCCTGCGGCTACTGCGCGATCGCGGAAGGACAGGAATTTTTCGGGGTTCATGAAAAACTGCGTAATCACGCGGTCCGCCCCTGCATCGACCTTTTTCTTGAGGTTCAGCAGATCCATCTGCGCATTGATCGCCTCGGGATGCCCTTCGGGATAGCCGGCGACGCTGATCTCGAACGGCGCAATTTTCTTGAGGCCGGCCACCAGGTCGTCAGCGTATTCATAGCCGCCCGGCGTCGGCACATATCGGCCTTCATTGTTCGGCATGTCGCCGCGCAGCGCGACGATATGGCGGATGCCTTCGCGCCAGTAACCGTCCACGATCTCGGCGATTTCCGCGCGGGTGTGGCCGATGCAGGTCAGGTGCGCCGCGGTATCAAGGCCGGTGCGCTTCTTGATCTGCGTCACGATATCATGCGTGCGCTGCCGCGTCGTGCCGCCCGCGCCGTAGGTAACTGAAATGAATTTGGGATGCAGCTGGCTGAGAAGCGCGAAAGCCTCCCACAGCGTCTCTTCCATCTTGGCGTTTTTTGGCGGGAAGAATTCGAAACTGACGCCGAGGTCGCAGTTCTCCGGCATGATAAAAGGCAGCGACATCAGCCCTTTTTTCTCGCCCTGCTCTGTACTCATCAGCCCGTTTCGCCATATTATTAAAAACTGTGCGTATTGTAGCGGCGCAGCAAAAAAAACCAAGCCAAATAATTCGGAAAACCGGCATGACGGGGCCGTTTTTCTTGAAATAGCAGGGCAAAGGCTTAATATCACCCCCACAGCATTTTAAGGAGCAAGCAAATGGCCGACCTGTTCGAAAACCCGATGGGCACCGATGGTTTCGAGTTCGTGGAATACAGCCACACCGAACCCGAGAAACTCGAAAAACTGTTCCAGAGCCTCGGCTTCAAAAAGACCGGCACGCACAAGTCGAAGAAAGTCACGCTCTGGCAGCAGGGCGATATCAACTTCATCCTGAATGCCGAACCCGAAGCGATCGAGTTTGCCAAGAAACGCCATGGAGGCGGCGCAATTGCCATGGCCTTCCGCGTGAAGGACGCAGCAAAAGCGCTCGCCCACGCGGTGTCGAAGGGCGCGAAGGAAATCAAGGGCAAAGTAGGCCCGGGCGAACTTTCGATCCCCGCGATCGAGGGCATCGGCGGGTCTATCCTTTACCTCGTCGATAAATACGGCGACAAGGGCTCGATCTATGAAACCGATTTCAACATCACCGATAAAGCGCCGGCGGGCGCGGGCCTTACCTATCTCGACCACCTCACCCACAACGTCATGCGCGGCAACATGGCGAAATGGGCGGATTTCTACACCGACCTCTTCAACTTCCGCGAGATCCGCTATTTCGACATCGAGGGCAAGCAGACCGGTCTGAAGTCGAAGGCGATGACCTCCCCCTGCGGCAAGATCCGCATTCCAATCAACGAATCCTCGGACGATAAATCGCAGATCGAGGAATTCCTGCACCGCTACGGCGGCGAGGGTATCCAGCATATCGCGCTCGGCACCAATGATATTTATGCGACCGTGACCGACCTTCAGAAAACGGGCATGGAATTCCAGACGACGCTCGACACCTATTACAAGAAACTCGACTCGCGCGTGCCGGGTCATGGCGAGGACGTGGCGAAACTGCAAAGTCTCAACATCCTGCTCGACGGCGCGCCGACCAAGGGTCAGGGCATCCTGCTGCAGATCTTCACCAAGGACGCGATCGGCCCGATCTTCTACGAGATCATTCAACGCAAGGGCAACGAGGGCTTCGGCGAAGGCAACTTCCAGGCCCTGTTCGAATCTCTCGAAGAAGACCAGATCCGCCGCGGCGTGCTGAAGGCGGACGATGGCAAGAAGGCTGCGTCGTAATGAAACTCGCATCGCTGAAACATGGCCGCGACGGCAAGCTGGTTGTCGTCAACTCTGGCCTCACCCACTGCGCGCCGGCGACGCATATCGCGCCGACGCTGCAGGCGGCGCTCGACGACTGGGAAAAATGCGCCCCGCTGCTCACCCAGCTGTCGCATGACCTCGAGCAGGGCCGCGCCAAGGAAGCCGCGCCTTTCTACGCCAAGCTCTGCGCCTCGCCCCTGCCCCGCGCCTATCAATGGGCGGATGGCAGCGCCTACGTCAACCACGTCGAACTCGTGCGCAAGGCGCGCGGCGCGGAGATGCCGGAAAGCTTCTGGACCGACCCGCTGATGTACCAGGGCGGCTCGGATACCTTCCTGTCGCCGACCGACGACATTGCGTTCGAGAATGAGAGCTGGGGCATCGATTTCGAAGGCGAAGTCGCGGTCATCACGGGCGATGTCCCGATGGGCACGCCGGCCTCCGACGCAGGCCAGTACATCCGCCTCATCATGCTCGTCAACGACGTGACCCTGCGCGCCGTCGCGCAGCCGGAACTGGCGAAAGGCTTTGGCTTCTACCAGTCCAAACCGTCAAGCGCGTTTTCGCCCGTCGCCGTGACGCCGGAAGAGCTCGGCGACGCGTGGAAGGACAACAAGGTTCACCTGCCGCTTTACGCGCATTGGAACGGCAAGGAATTCGGCCGCCCCCATGCGGGAACGGATATGGTGTTCGACTTCGCGCAGTTGATCGCCCATGCCGCGAAAACACGCCCGCTTTGCGCCGGCACGATCATCGGCTCCGGCACCATCTCGAACAAGGACCGCTCGAGCGGCCATGTCTGCATCGTGGAA
>DASPMW010000098.1:0-19622 GCA_035626855.1 Patescibacteria group bacterium | reverse complement strand
GATCACGCCTTTCTGCGGATTGTTGTAATCCTCCCCGTCCAGCGAGACTTTGGTGACGCGGTAATATCCGGCGCGCGCCGTGCGCTCCGCATATAAATAAAAGCTTTCAATATAGCTTGCGTGATGCCGCCCTGTATCATCCTCGTAATTTTCCTTGATATGCTTCATCTCGGCGATCAGGCGCTCGCCGCCTGCTTCAAAGCGGATCTCCGCGAAGCCGGTCAGCTGTTTTTTCGTCTTGTCGAAATAATGCCATTCGATGTGACCGCGCTCCTTAGCTTCCGGCGCGCCCATTTTCTGCAAGAGGTCGTGAATGGCGTAAAGCATGGTCTTCTCCCTATTCACTTTCAAAATAGGGGAAATAGGTTGAGAAAAGGTTTCCGCCGGTTGCCATAAACCGCCTCGATTGACTGTAATTCGAGTCGCGCCCATAGTTGGATCACTGACCGTTTTCGCGTTGGAGATCCTGGTGAAAAACCCTCTCAAGACAGCCGGCGAAAAAATCAAAAATTTTACCCGGAAGTTCCGCAAGCATCCCGGCGAAACGCCGAAGATGGTGGTCGACGGGATCGGGGACAGCAGCATCGTTGGCGGATTGACGCTGATCGGCACAGCTGCCTTCATGTCGGCGTCCCCTTCCGTGATGCTGATCGCGGGCGGCGCCTTTATCCTGGCTGGCGCGGGCGCAAAATTTGCAGCATCGAAAATGAAGCCACAGGGCTTTGACGTCACCGCGCCGCAGAAACCGGCGGCACCATCCACCGGCGCACCTGCCCATTGGCGGAAAAAAATCTCCGCGCCCTTCAAGCGCGCGCAAACTGCAAAATCGCCAGGGCCGCAGGGCGCCGCCCCTGCGCCCGCTGCGCCGAAACTCGACTGAACTTTATTGCGGCAGGATCGGCGGCTTTGACGCGCCGTCGCCGAGGCTGCGCTGCAGGATCACGACATCCAGCCAGCGGCCAAACTTGAACCCCACATCTTTCAGGATCCCGGTTTCGTTGAAGCCGAACTTGCGGTGGAGCTGCAGCGACCCGTTATTCGCGCTGTCCCCCACCACCGCTATCATCTGCCGCAATCCGAGCGCCTCGCAATCCGCGATCAGCCGCTGCAGCAGCGCGGTGCCAAGCCCGACACCCATGCGATCGGGATGGATATAGATCGACGTCTCGACGGTGTAACGATAGGCAGGGCGGGGGCGGTACGGTCCCGCATAGGCGTAGCCTGTCACCGCACCGTCAAACTCCGCCACAAGAAACGGCAGACCGAGCGAGGTCACGAAATCGAAGCGTTTATGCATTTCCGCCGCATCCGGCGGCTCCAGCTCGAACGAGCCTGTCCCGTTCAGTACATGCTGCGCATAGATCGCCGTGATCGCATCGATATCCTGTGCGGTGGCGGCCCGCAGCGACAACATCAATTTTTTCCCTCGAGCTCGCGGATCACCGCGCGCACCTGTTCGAGCGCCCAGTCGATCTGCTCGCGCGTGATGGTCAGCGGCGGCGCGAAACGCACCACGGTGTGATGCGTGTCTTTGGACAGGATTCCTTTTTCCATGAGTTTTTCGCAGACCTTGCGGGCGGAGACGCGCGCCGGGTCGAAATCCATGCCGATCCATAAGCCGCGGCCGCGCACGCCCGTCACGAGCGGGCTGTTGATGCCGCGCAGCTGCTCCATCATATAGGCGCCGAGGATCGCGCTATTTTGCACCATGCCTTCCTCTTCGAGAACTTTAAGCGCCTCCAAGCCGACGGCCGCCGCCAGCGGATTGCCGCCGAAGGTCGATCCGTGGCTGCCCGGTTTGAACAGACCCATAACGGCTTCCTTGCCGACGATGGCGGAAACCGGCAGCAGCCCGCCGCCAAGCGCTTTGCCGAGGATCAGTACATCGGGCAGAATGTTTTCGTGCTGGTAGCAGAACATCTTGCCGGTGCGCCCCAGGCCGGACTGCACTTCGTCCAAAATCAGCAGCACGTTCTTATCGTCGCACAGCTTGCGCAGGCCCTGCAGGAAGCCATCATGCGGGGTCTTGATGCCGGCTTCACCCTGGATCGGTTCAAACAGGATTGCGGCGGTGTTCGGCGTGATGGCAGCCTCTATCGCCTTCAGGTCGTCGAACGGCACGGCCTTGAAACCGGGCGTAAAGGGTCCGAAATTCTTGCGGTAATCAGCTTCGGTCGAAAAACTGATGACGGTTGTCGTGCGGCCGTGGAAGTTGCCTTCCGCGACAATGATCTCCGCCTGGTTCTCCGGAATTTTCTTGACGACGTAGCCCCACTGGCGCGCCGCCTTGATCGCCGTTTCGACGGCCTCGGCGCCGGTGTTCATGGGCAGCACCTGGTCAAGGCCTGTGACGGCGACGAGCTTCTCGACAAAGGGCCCTAGGGTATTGGTGTGGTAGGCGCGGGAGCACATGGCAAGCGTATGCGCCTGGTCGGTCAGCGCCTTGACGATGCGCGGGTGGGAATGGCCGCAGCTCACCGCGGAATAGGCGCTCATCATGTCGAGGTATTTCTTACCCTCGTGATCCCACAGGTAGCAGCCCTCGCCGCGGTTCAGCACGACCGGCAGCGGGTGGTAGTTCTTCGCGACGAACTGGGCCTCATGCTCGATCAGTTTCTCGGTGGGGGTTTTCGAGGAGAACATCCCGATGATTTTCTTTAACATAAGAGCTCACTTGAATTGGTTTGGGCGGAACTATAGTATTGCCGCATCTGACAAACCCGAGTCTTTTCCGGGCAGCCTTTTCAGGCCCCGAGTATCAGGCTCCCAAGGAGAAAAAGCAATGCTGATCGGCTGCCCCAAGGAGATCAAGACCAAGGAATTCCGCGTCGGGCTGACACCAACTTCCGTGCGCGAATACGTCCGCAACGGCCATGACGTGATCGTTGAAACCAATGCCGGCGCCGGCATCCAGGCCTCCGACGAGGACTATGTTAAGGCAGGCGCGAAAATCGTGCCGACCGCGAAAGACGTCTTCGACAAGGCGGAGATGATCGTCAAGGTCAAGGAACCCCAGCCGGTTGAAACAGCGATGATGCGAAAAGGCCAGATCCTTTTCACCTACCTGCACCTCGCGGCTGACGCGACGCAGGCCAAAGGATTGATCGATTCCGGAGCTGTCGCTATTGCCTACGAAACCGTCACTTCTGACCGCGGCGGCCTGCCGCTGCTGGCGCCGATGTCCGAAGTGGCCGGCCGCATGGGCGTTCATGTGGGGGCGTATTTCCTGCATGTCGCGAATGGCGGTTCTGGCATCCTGCTCGGCGGCGTGCCGGGCGTGAAGGCGGCGGAAGTCGTCATCATCGGGGGCGGCGTTGCCGGCACGCATTCGGCCAAGATGGCCGTGGGACTTGAAGCGCGCGTGACGATCATCGAAAAATCGCTGGATCGCATTCGCTACCTTGAAGACCTGTTCGGCTCCCGCGCCAATATCGTCTACTCGACGCAGGATGCCGTCGACCAGTATGTCACGCAGGCCGACCTCGTGATCGGGGCCGTGCTGATCCCGGGCGCGCTCGCGCCGAAACTGATCACGAAGGCGCACCTGAAGCAGATGCGCCCGAAATCGGTGATCGTCGATATCGCGATCGACCAGGGCGGCTGCGCGGAAACGTCCAAAGCGACGACCCATGACAATCCGACTTACGAAGTCGATGGCGTCCTGCATTACTGCGTCGCCAACATGCCGGGCGCTGTTCCCCGCACTTCGGCATACGCGCTCAACAACGCAGTCCTGCCCTATGGCATAGAAATCGCCAACAAGGGCTGGGTCAAGGCGCTGCAGGACAACAAGCACCTGCGCAACGGCCTGACCGTATGCAAAGGCAAAATCACGCAAGCGGAAGTCGCCCGCGACCTGAAACTAGATTACTCCAAAGCAGAAGAAAGTCTCGCAGCATGATCTCGTTCCTGAAAAACTTCCTCGCCGGTGAAAAATCGCCGGAAGAAAAAGCGACCCTCTCCGCCATCGCCGCCGAAAAGCAGCATGATGTCCTTGTCGTCGGTGACCAGTATTTCGCTGAGGCTGAAGAAGGCGATGACGAAGAATCCTGCGCACCGGTGAGCGGCTGCGGGGGTTGTGGCTGCCGCAGCTAGGCGCGGTACAAAAAAAGCCCTTCCGGGTCGTCCTCCGGAAGGGCTTTTCTTCGTCTGGCGTGTTACGCCGCCAGCGATTTCATGTCGATGACAAAGCGGTATTTCACGTCGCTCTTCGCCATGCGGGTGAAGGCCTTCTCGATATCCTGGATGTCGATCATCTCGATGTCGGAGACGATGTTGTGCTCGCCGCAGAAATCCAGCATCTCCTGTGTCTCCGCAATTCCTCCGATCAGCGAGCCTGCAAGGCGCTTGCGGCCGAAGATCAGGTTGAAGGGCGCGACCGGCGGATGATCGCTGTCCGGCACGCCCACCAGCGTGATCGTGCCGTCGCGCTTCAGCAGCGGCAGGTAGTTATTGAGGTCATGCGGCGCCGACACCGTATCGAGGATAAAGTCGAAGCTGCCGGCGTGCTTCTTCATATCCTCCGGGTCTTTCGAGAGGATGACTTCATGCGCGCCGAGGCGCAGCGCATCCTCGCGCTTGTTCGGCGAGGTCGTGAATACCGCGACCTGCGCGCCGAAGGCCCGCGCGAATTTCACGCCCATATGGCCGAGCCCGCCGAGGCCGACGATGCCGACCTTCTTGCCGGGGCCCGCGCCCCAATGCTTGAGCGGTGAATAGGTCGTAATACCCGCGCAAAGAAGCGGCGCGGCTGCGGCAGGGTCAAGGTTGCCGGGGACCGTCAGCACGAAACTGCGTTTCACGACGATCACATCTGAATAGCCGCCCTGCGCCAGCGTCTTCCCGTCGCGCTCATACGAATTATAGGTCGGCGTCATGCCGCCTGCGCAAAACTGCTCGAAGTGGTCCTTGCATTCCTGGCATCCGCCGCAGGAATCGACCATGCAGCCGACGGCGACCAGGTCGCCTTCCTTGATGTCTTTCACGTTCGATCCAACCTTGCTCGCGTGGCCGACGATTTCATGGCCGGGCACCATCGGATAAATCGAATTCTTCCAGTCGTTGCGTGCCTGGTGCAGGTCCGAATGGCAGACGCCGCAGAACATGATGTCGATCTGCACGTCATCCGGCCGGACCTCGCGGCGCTCGAAGGAAATCGGGGCGAGGGGCGAGGTTGCATCTTGGGCGGCGTAGGCGCGTGCCTTGGTCATGTGTTTTCCTTTTCGTAAAATCTAAAGCGTGAATCCCGCACCCGACATAGGGCGCAGGGGAGAGGGGTCAAGGCGCAGGGTGACTTAAATGCGTTGTGCCGCTTTAGGGTCGAGCGCCAGTTGCAGGCGGTCGCCAAGAAAGTTGAAAGCCAGCACGGTTACGAAAATCATCGCGCCCGGATAGACCGTCAAACGCGCATGTTCCCAGATCGTTTCCTGCGCATTCGTCAGCATATTCCCCCAGCTCGGCAACGGCGGCTGGATGCCGAGGCCGAGAAAGCTCAAAACCGATTCGAGCAAGATGATATTCCCAGCAGCAAGCGCCGTCGCGACCACAACCGTGCCGAGGAGATTGGGGAAGATGTGGCGCATCACGATGCGCAGCCCGCTTACCCCCATCGCCCGCGCCGCGCGGACGAAATCCATTTCCCGCAAAGACAAGGCGCGGGCCCGCGCGAGACGCGCGACGGTCGTCCAGCTCAGGAGCGAAATGATGGCGATGATTTTATAGAGGCTGATCGCCGGCGTGGCTTGCGCATCAATGCCAAGTTTTCCGAGGTCGAGGGCGGACAGGATGATCAGAAGCGGCAGGGCAGGCAGCGAAATCAGCATATCGGTAAGCCGCATCAGCAGCGCATCCCAGCGGCCCCCGGCATATCCGGCCGCCATGCCAATACCAGTGCCAATCACGGCGGAGACCAGCCCCGCGCACAGCGCGACCAGCAATGACACCTGACCGCCATAAAGCAGCCGGATAAATACGTCGCGGCCAAGCTCGTCCGTCCCCAGCAAATGCGCCCCGGAGGGCGGCAGAAAACGCGACGCCAGTTCTGCATCGTTGGAAGAAATCTTTAGGAAACTTTCAAGCGCCCCTGCCGAAAAACACAGCGCGAGAAGCAACACCAGGAACAAGATCGGGATATGGCGCGTCATCGCTTGCCCGCATAGCTGACGCGCGGATCGAGAGCTGCGTAAAGGAAATCTGCCAGGAAGTTCGCCAGCAGCACGAAGAAGGTCAGGATCATGAAGCCGCAGAGCGCAAGGTTATAGTCATTGCCCATCACGGCATCGAACATCAGCTTGCCCATGCCGGGGAAGCCGAACACGGTTTCAACCGTCAGCGCGCCCGAAAACAGTGTGCCAAGGTCAAGCATGAGAATCGTCAGCACCGGCGGCAGGGCGTTTTTAAACGCGTGGTTCCAGACCGTGCGGCGGGGCGAGCAACCCTTGGCGCGCGCAGTGCGGATATGGTCGGCACGCAAGGCATCGACCATTGCGGCGCGCAAATGCCGGACATAGACAGCAAGCCCGCCGACAGTCATTGTGGCGACCGGCAGGACGAGCGCGCGCATGTCCTCGCTGAAGTCGCCCTCCAGCGACGCGCCGGCCGGCAGCCAGCCGAGGGTGACGGCAAACAGCGACATCAGCAGGATGCCGAGCCAGAAATGCGGCAGCGAAATGCCGGCAAGGCAGAACAGGTTGATCGCCCGGTCCGCCCAGCCGCCGGCGCCGCGGGCCGACTGCACGCCCAGCGGCAAGGCAAACATGATGGTGAGGAGCAGCGATACGCCGAGCAACAAGCCGGTGTTCCAAAAGCGCGGCCACAAGACGCTCAGGACCGGCAGGTTATACAAGCGGCTATAGCCGAGGTCGCCCTGCAGCGCATTTCCAAGCCAGCGACCGTAGCGCAGCGGCAGCGGCTGGTCG
Organism: Patescibacteria group bacterium; assembly: GCA_035626855.1. Lineage (GTDB taxonomy): Bacteria > Pseudomonadota > Alphaproteobacteria > Micavibrionales > UBA2020 > JAPWJZ01. Next base: position 12,705 of record DASPMW010000098.1, on the reverse strand, counting down.
AGGCCGTATAAAGCGCGGAGCCGCGCTGCGTCTTCGGGGCTGAAACGGGGATTGCCCGCCGCCATCAGGTCGACCGGGTCCCCGGGCATAAGGCCGATCAGCATATAGACCAGAAAGGAAACGCAGAGCAGCGTCAGGAGCGCCTGCAGCAGCCGGTTAAGAGCAAGGCTGCCGCTCATTTCTTCAGGGCGTCCGCCTGCTTCAGGCAGGTTTTTTTGTCTTCGCCGCCGAGCTTCGCGCAAAGCTTGCGGCGGCATTCCTTTTTCTTCCGCAAATCGGGGGCCTTCGCGCAGGCGGCCTCTTCGGCGTTGTTCGTGTCTTCCGAAATCACTTCGCCTGCCATCTGCTTGAGCCGGTACTCGGTCATATAGCGCAGGGTATAGCGGATATCTGCCCAGCGGTCGTGACCAACGGAAATAAAGCGCCCGCCCTCCATGGCGCGCAAGGGCTCGCATAAATCTTCAGGAATGTTGTCGGCCGGATACTTGGCATCCAGCTCGAGCACGCGCTTGAGGCTTTTCTCAACGGTGAATTTATCGAGTTGCTCGTCCGGCGGGAACTCGGGATGCGGAACGAGGTTCAGCACGTCGCCGACGTTCTCGACCGCCTTGGCCGAGCCGCAGCGCAGCGCATCAAACCGCGCCCGGTAACGCCCGAACTGCCACCAGAACAGCGCTTCATCGCGCTTCCCCAGCTGCTCAAGGCGGGAGGAATAGTAAAGGAAGGTAAAAGTGCTCATGCGCGCGGTATGCGGCATCAGCACCTCGATAATCCGCTCGGTCTCCGATATGGGGCGCTTGGAGATGGTCTTGTAAAGCTTCTCGGGCTTGTAAACCTGGTTGAGGTAGTAGTCCGCCTTGGCTGACAGCTCTTCTACGGGGATTGCGCGCACCCATTTCGTCTCGACCCAGGTGATCGCCGACGGGGTGAGGAAGCAAAGATAGGCAATAAAAAAACAGACACCGACGCAGCGCAGCGCGAACTTCGCCGAACGGAATTCCCAGGATGGCTTGTTCTCTGGCTCCTTCTCAGGACGCAAGGTAGCGGGCATCGGCGCGGCGGGCTGGACCCGCGGCGCTGGCGGTCTTTTCCTCATGGCGTGGCGCTCCAGTTTTCGATCCACAACGGGGACGGATGCAAGTGGCCGGTGGGCGTGACGCCTTTCAGCCAGACTGGCATGAAATAGCTGTCCGCGCGGTAATAAAGCGGCAGGGCAGGCAGCTCCTCCGCATAGGTTTTCTGCAACTGGTGCCAGAGAGCAAGGTTTTTGTCGGCCGCGCAGACGACATCCAGATCGTCAATCAGCTTGTCCATTGCCGGGTTGGCGTAGCCGGTGTAATTCTGTCCCGCCCAGTTGTTTTCCTTCGTCGGGACCATTTTGGAATACAGCGTCGTTTTCGGGATGGATTGCGGCGCGCTCATCCAAGCATACATCGCGCCCCCCGTGAATTTACGCTCCCGCATCGTGTCGCCGAACAGCACGCGCGCGGGTTGCGTATCGATCGCGATATCGACGCCGACCTTCTTGAGGTCAGACTTTATCGCGACGGCGATCAGCTCGCGCGTTTTGTTCCCGGCTGTGGTGGCGAGGGAGATGACCAAGCGCTTCCCGTCTTTCCCGTAGCGGTATCCGTCATCCTTGATGGTGAAGCCGGCGGCATCCAGCAGCTCCGCAGCTTTGGCGGGATCATACGGATATTGCGGCACATCGCTTGTATATACGGTATCGCGCGGGTTCATGTTTGACAGCGCGACAGGCTGCTTGCCCCCGAACAGCTGGCTGCTGATGCCGGCGCGGTCAATCGCGTACATCAGCGCCTGGCGCAGGCGCAGGTCATTGAACGGCGCGCGATCGACCGGCAGGTCGATATGCTCGTAGGTCAGGCTCGGGTTATAGGTGACGGTGAACCTGCCGGGCTTCGTCGCCTTCAGGCGTTTTTCGAATGACAGCGCTTCGTCGAGCATGATGCCGAGCTCGCCCGGGATATAATCCACATCGCCGGAAAGCAAATTCGCCTGCAGCGCCGCGGAATTATCGATGGTGCGCCAGACGATTTTGTCGAAATGGGGCGCGGGCCCCTTCCAGTTCGGGTTCTTTTCCAGCGTGATCGACGCGCCGGATTCAACCTTGGTGACTTGATAGGGTCCCATCCACAACCCGGCCGTCGCAGGCGCGGTGTTGTAAAGGGTGCGGTTTTTATAAGTCTCGGGGTCCTGCTCGAAAATCTTGCGCTCGAGATGCTCGGGCAGCGCGTAAAAATCGCCGATGGGCGCGAAATCGCATTTTTCCTTGGCATAATGAATCGTGAAGCTTTGCGCGTCATCCGCGGTGATATGGGTGATGTCCTTGGTAAAGAACTCGCCGTTGCCGACGCCGGATTTCGGATGCTTGCCCACCTCGTAGGCGAAGAGGATGTCCTTGGTCGTCACCGGCTTGCCATCGCCCCAGAACAGGTTGTCTTTCAGCGTGTAGGTCGCCGCGATACCCGTGCCATCCTTTTTGGCGCGCCCGTTTTCATAACTTGGAAGTTCCGTGCAAAGCATGCAGACCGGCTTCCAATCTGCGTCATAGGCGGTGACGGGCCGCTGCGTGCCGCCCAGCACCATGCTTTTCGCTACCATTTCGTCAAAGAAAGGATGGAGCGTGGAGGGGTATTGGGACACGCCGATTTTCAGCGTTTTATGCTCCTCCGCCGAGGCCGCAAAGGGCGCGCCGGCAAGGCAGCAGAGGATGAGCGCGGGTATAAAAACTTTTGCCATTTTCATGCGGTTAGCGTTGAATAGTCCCCGTCATGGGGCGACGCCCCGAAAGCGACGTTTCAGGCAGGATACCTTTATGGGACTACTCTACATCGTTGTCGCTGCTTTGGTCATGTGTTTGTTGCTGGCAGTGCCGGTGTTCCCGTTCTGGAAAGTCTGGAAGCGCCTGAAAGCAAATCATCCGGATCTCTGGACCGCCAAGGGGCCTTTTGAAGTCAGGGACATGGCAGCGCACCCCGAACGGATCCGCGGTTTCCTTGATATCGTCGCCCTTGCGGACAAGGACGAAACCCTCATGAGCCGCGACCCCGAGCTTATCAAATGGACCCGCTTCGCGCGGGAGGTGTGGCGGATGACGCCACGGGCCCTGTTGGGAAGGATCGGCTACCTGCTGGTCCTGGTTTACTTTGTGGTTTTCTTCACAAGCTCTATTGTCGGTGCCATCAAAACAGTAATCGGGGCGCAATAACATGAAAAGCAGAAGCGGCGGCAATATCCTCATCGAATCCCTGCGTGCGTATGGCGTAAAGAAAATCTTCTGCGTGCCGGGGGAAAGCTATCTCGACGCGCTCGACGCGCTGCATGACGAAAGCGGCATCCGCACCATTACCTGCCGGCAGGAGGGCGGAGCGGCCTTTATGGCGGAAGCCTATGGCAAGCTGACCGGCCAGCCAGGCATCTGCTTCGTCACGCGCGGCCCCGGCGCCTGCAACGCGTCCATCGGACTGCACACCGCAATGCAGGATTCGACGCCGTTTATTCTGCTGGTCGGCCAAGTCGGCCGCGCGATGATGGGCCGCGAGGCATTCCAGGAAATAGACTACCGCCTGATGTTTCAGCCGCCGATTTCGAAATGGGCGGTGCAGATCGAAAATGCGGCCGATATTCCGCGCGTCATGAAGGAAGCGTTTGAAGCCGCCACGACCGGCCGCCCGGGCCCAGTCGTGGTCGCGCTGCCGGAAGACATGCTGTCGGAAGATCAATCTGACGCGGCCATACCCGCGCCCGCAACCCCCGTCCATTTTGCGCCGTCGCATGGCGATATCGACAAGCTGAAAACTATTTTGCAATCCGCGCAGAAGCCGATCGTCATCACCGGCGGCGGCAGCTGGAACGACACATCCATCGCGCAGTTCGAAAAATTCTGCGAAGCCGCGCAACTGCCCGTCGTAACCGGCTTCCGCAGGCAGGACGCATTCCACAACAGCCATCCCTGCTATGCCGGCGTGCTCGGCACCACAATCGATGCTCAGCTCCTGAAAAGCGTCGAGCAGGCGGATGTGATACTTGCGGTCGGCACGCGCCTGGGTGAAATCCTCACGCAGGGCTATACCATCATTCAGCCCGGCAAGCCCTTGCAGCGGCTGATCCATGTCTACCCGGATTCGTCCGAGCTGAATAAAGTTTACAAGGCCGAACTGGCCATCCATTCTGGCGTCGGCGAATTCGCCGCAGCGGTCGAAGGCATTACGATAGATGGTGGCGCTTGGAGCGGCTGGACGGCAGACCTGAACGCGCGCTATCGCGCCTGGTCGACGGTGAAAAGCCGCGACAAGTTTACGGTCGACCTCGAAGGCGTCATCGAAGACATCATCAACACCCTGCCGAAAGACGCCATCATAACGACCGACGCGGGAAATTTCAGCGGCTGGCCGCAGCGCTTCATCCGCTATGATCGCCCGATGCGCCTGCTCGCGCCGACATCGGGCGCAATGGGCTATGGCGCGCCCTCCGCGGTTGCGGCCAGCCTCGCCTATCCGGACCGTGTCGTCGTCGGATTCATGGGCGACGGCGGCTTCATGATGACCGGGCAGGAAATAGCGACCGCCATGCATGAAGGCGCGCACCCCATCTGGCTCGTCTTTAACAATGGCATGTACGGCACCATCCGCATGCACCAGGAAAAGCATTATCCCGGCCGCAAATCGGCGACGGACCTCACCAACCCCGATTTCGCCGCGCTTGCGCGCTCCTACGGCGCGGCCGGGATCACGGTTGAAAAGACAGCGGACTTCCTCCCTGCCTTCCGCGCAGCCATTGCCTCGAAAAAACCGACCCTGATCGAAGTGAAAATGGATCCACAGCAGATCACGACGGCAAAAAAACTGTCGGAAATTTCGGGCTGATGGCGGAGCCGACGAAAATCCTGCCCGGCGACCTGGTCGATCTCGGGGGATTCGTGGGGCGTCATCCGCTCAAGGTGGACGTTGTTTACGCGCAACCGGGGCATCCGGATAACATTTTCAAGACCGGCATTTACCGCCCGGATGCCAAAATGTGGTGCCACCGCCAGCTGGCGCCCATCATCCTGCGCGCGGCAGATATCTGCTTCGAGAAAAGCGGATTTATTTTCGAGCTGAAGGATTGCCTGCGCACCGTCGAGGCCCAGGCATTGATGGCTGATACTGAAATCGTAAAGGCCAACCCCCATTGGCTGCAGGAACCCAACAGGCTTCTCTCTCCGCCCGGCAAGGGGGGGCACCCGCGCGGCATGGCGATCGATATTATCCTGCTCACCGAAAACGGCGAGGAGGTTGATATGGGCACGCGCTTTGACCACCTGACAAGCGACCCTGCAAACAACCCCGCGGCGCGCAGCTATAAAAATTTCCCGCCCGCGGTGCTGGCGCATCGCCAGCTGCTTGAAGATGCGATGGTGCAGGCGGCGACCGAGCAGGGGCGCGAAATTCTCCCGCTGCCGCAGGAATGGTGGGATTTCCGTTTTATGCCGGCCTATGCCAACGGTTTCGAGCCGGTCAGCGATAAAACCCTGCCGCCTGACATGCAAGTCACCGCCGTCTAGATTTCTTTGCGCTTGAGCGCGCGCGAGATAAACCGCTCCGGCAGCAGCCGCTCTGCCAGTGCAGCCGGCACCGGCAGCGGATCACCCGATATCATCGCGGCGATGATCTCGCCGGCCAGAGGTCCGCCAGTCATGCCATGCGCGCCAAATCCGGTTGAAAGATAAAGTCCATGCAGGTCGGCGGCCGTTATCCCGGTCGCGCCCTTGCGCAAACCCGCATTCGCAGCAACAAACTGCGCATAATCGGGGCAGGGGCCAACCAGCGGCAATTTATCTGGGGTTGTCGCCCTGAATCCCGCGCGGCTACCGGCGATATCTCCTGCGCTAAACCCGTATTGCGGCAGATGCGTGTTCAGGCGTTCCAGATTGTCCAGGTCATCCACGCCGCGCGGTTCCGCCGCGCCAGCGCCTTCCTTCTGGAACGTCGCACCGATGCAATGCAAACCATCGACCGCCGGCGTAATGTATCCGTCATGACAGATGACATGGCCAAGTGATGCGGATTCGCTTGTCTCACGCAGCAGCGTCACCTGCCCACGCAGCGATTGGAGCGGCAGCCAGCCAGTTTCGGCAAAGGCCTTGCTGTCATTGCCGGCGGCGATGACGACTGCATCGAAGTTGTTATCGTCCACCTGCCAGAACGCGTTGTTTCGCTGCAGCTTCGCATCACTCCCGAACACTTGGGTAATTTGTGGATGCGCTGCCAATTTTGCACAAAACTCGACCGGGGACAGAAACCCGGCCGGAGGTTGCAGCAAACCACGCGGCGTCAGTTGTGCGTAGTTTTCGGGAAATTCGTTTTGCGTAAGAATCTGCTTCGTCTTGTCCCGCTCGATGACATCGAGATCCAGGTGTTCGACCCCGCAAGCCCGCCATGATGACAGGTTGAGTTGCGACAGCAGGGACCGCGCATAACTGAAGGCATGGGCGTGGTAAGCCCCCATGGGCGATGGATCGGCTGTAAGCTTGGCATATACAATGGCGGCCGGATTTCCGGATGCCTCCGGCGCGAGATTTTTTCCGCGGTCGAACAGCGTGACGTCATGACCGCGCTTCGCCAGCGCATAGGCTGCCGCGCAGCCGGCAATCCCGGCGCCGATGACGGCAACACGCTTTACGGCAGCCGGTCGTGCGGTTTCCCCGGGCAGACGGGCAGTTGTCGAGCTCCATTTGAAACCAAAGCCCTTTACCTTTTTCACGTCAAAGCCAGCTGCCGCGAGCCCCCGCCGCACATGGCCGGCAGAGGTAAACGACGCCACCGTTCCGCCCGGTTTCGTTTTCCCCGCGATCTGCGCGTATATGCCGTCGGTCCACATTTCCGCGTTATATTTCGGCGCGAAGCCGTCGAGATGCCAGGCGTCGAAAGTTCCCGATAACTGCGGGAGTGTGTCGGCGATGTCGCCGAACAGTAAGATCAGCGTTATTCGTCCGTTCATAAAATGAAGAGTATGAAAACCTTCTATCAGCGGCGGGTATTGCGCCAGCAGAGGGGCGGTGAATTCGCCAAGCTCGGCGAAATGGGCGTAGATGGTTTCGAGATCGGCGCGCGTGATGGGATGCTTTTCAACGCTGGCATAGGTCAGCCACGCACCCGTCGGGGCTTTCTGCGCAAAAAGCTGCGCGGTGATGAGGAAGTTCAGGCCGCTGCCGAATCCCGTTTCCGCCACATGGAAACCGCCGCCCGCTGCCGCGAAACGCTCGGGCAGGCGGTTGCCGTCAAGATAGACGTAGCGCGATTCATCCAGGCCCTTCTTTAGCTGGAAATAGACGTCGCCGAAATCGAGGCTGCGCAGCTCGCCGTCGCCGGACCATTGCAAACGGGCGGGTTTCAATGCCAAAATGACATCCTGCCTGTGAAAATTGCCATGCGGCAGGATCACAGAACGTCATTGCAAAGGCAAGAGCGTGGTAAGCGTTTTATTCGTCTGCACCGGCAATATCTGCCGCTCCCCGACGGCGGAGGGCGTGTTCCGCCATCTTGTCGCGGAAGCCGGGCTCGCCGATCAATTCACGATCGCGAGCGCGGGCACGGAAAGCTATCATGTCGGCGATCCGCCCGACGCGCGGTCCGCGCGCATTGCTGCGAAATATGGCGTGTCGCTCGCCGGCCAGAAGGCGCAGCAACTTGCGGCAAAGCATTTCGGGGATTTTGATTATATCTTTGCCATGGACCAGGGGCATTACGCGATCCTCAATACGCGCGCGCCCAAAACCCACGGCGCGACGCTGCAGATGTTCTTGGCCGAAGGCGACGTACCCGACCCGTGGTACGGCGGCGAGGAGGATTTCGAGCATGTCTATGCCCTGATATACGCGCGCTGTGCAGAATTGCTGGCGCGCATCAGAAAGGACCACAAACTATGATCAGCCCCGGACTGAAGCTCGAGGTCGAACGCGAGCTGAAAGGCAGGATCACCACGATTGCGCCGCTCTCCGCCGCCAATAACGCCCAAATCTACCGCATCGTCCTCGACAACCGGCGGGTCATGGTCGCGAAGGTAGCAGAGAGGGGGCTGGATACCGAAGCCTACATGCTCCATTACCTCAAGACGCGCTCCCGCCTGCCGGTGCCGCAGGTGTTCTACAGCAATGAGCATATCATCGTCATGGAATTCGTCGAAACGCAGTATGGCCTCGACGATAACGGCCAGAAGATCGCGGCGGATATTCTCGCCGACCTCCATTCCATTACTGCCGACCAGTACGGCTTCGAGCGCGACACGCTGATCGGCTCCCTGCGCCAGCCGAACCCGCAGACCAGCGACTGGCCCAAGTTCTTTGCCGAGCAGCGCCTGCTCTATATGGGCCGCGAAGCGCTGAAGGAAAACAAGATCGACGCGAAAACGATGAAGGCGCTGGAAAAGGCAGCGGCGCGCGCGCCGGATATCCTGAAGGGCTGCGCGGGGCCCGCGCTGATCCATGGCGACGTCTGGGGTGGCAATATCCTTGCCTGCCGCGGGCGCATTGCCGCCTTTCTCGACCCGGCCATTTATTTTGCAGATCCGGAGGTCGAGCTCGCCTTTATACGGCTGTTCACGACCTTCGGCGACCCGTTCTTTGCGCGCTACAACGAGCTGCGGCCGATCCGGGCGGGCTTTTTCGAGCAGCGCTCGGATTACTACAACATCTATCCGCTGCTCGTGCATACGCGCCTGTTCGGTGCGTCCTATGCGCGAAAAGTCCAGCGGCTCCTGGAAAAATTCACCTAGGCGAGATGCGGGCCGAGCAGTGCGACGGTCTTTTTGACAAAAGCTTCCGTCGATTCAACGCCGAACTGCGCCGGGTTGAGTTTGTCCTCGACCAGCAGCGTCGTGAGGCCGTGGCAGAGGCTCCAGATCGCGACTGTGAGGAACCGCGCGTCCTCGCCGCCTTCGACGCGCTTCGACAGCGCGGCCGAAATCAGCGAATAGCTCTTGCCTGCGGTCATCGCCAGTGTCGGAAAGCGCTTCAGGTCCGACAGCTCGCGCCCGAACATCAGCTGGAACAAGGGCCGGTTTTCGGTCGCGAAACGGATATAGCTCGTGACGAGCCGCTCGACGCGGGTCTGCACATCCGGCGCGCCGGTCGCGTCCTCCGCCATCTGCAGGGCAAGGCGCTGGAAGCCCGTTTCAGCGACGGCGGCCAGCAATTCGTCCTTGTCGCCGAAATGGCTTTCGTAGAAGGCGGTGGGCGTGACGCCGGTCGCCTTGGCGAGCGCGCGGAGCGAAAGCCCCGCAACGCCGTCACGGGTCAGAATCTCGAGCGCTGCGGTGATCGCTGCCTCGCGAAGGTTGCCATGATGGTATCGGAATTTTTTCTGTAAATCAGCATTCGGCGCGGTAGTCATGTTGAAACTCCCCAAAAAGCACCCCGTGAACATCCGCCTAAAATCATCCTTACATCGTTCGGATATACCGTCAATAGGGGGTTGAGTTTTCATCGGTGGGAGCGCAGGATTCGTAAAATTCATTATGGAGTATCAGTTCGCATGACAGCGTTTTCGCCCCGTAAAACCGCGTCTCCCGCGACCTATGCCAAGGAAACGCGCGGCGAAAATTTTTTCGAGAAAGACCTGAATGCGCAGCGCGTGCTGGAGCGCATCGCGCCTGATATGCTCGCGCGCAACTTCGAGCGGCTGAAAGATTTCGGCGCGTTTGTGGGCGCAGCGCTCGACGAACAGGCAGCCTATTCCGATCGCCACGCGCCACCGGAACTGCAGACGCATAACAAAAACGGCGAAAAGAAGAGCCGCGTGCTGTTCAATCCCAAATACGAAGCAGCGCATCAGGAGGCGTACAAACGCGGCGCAATCGGCCTCGCCTTTGCCGACAAGGACCCAGAGCCGCACCTGCTCAGCTTTACGATGGGCTACATGCTGTCGCAGGCTGATATCTCGGTCCATTGCCCTGTCACCATGACCGGGGCTGTCGCCTATGTGCTCGATAAATTCGCGCCGAAGGACGTGCGCGACGAGTTTCTGCACGAAATGACGCGCATGGACGGCGAGACGAAAACGGGCGGCACCTGGGCAACCGAGCTGCATGGCGGGTCGGATGTCGGCGCGACCACGACCGTCGCGAAAAAGGAAGGCGATAAAATCACGCTGCACGGCCTGAAATGGTTTACCAGCAATGCCAATTCCGGCCTGGCGCTGGCAACGGCGCGGCCGGAAGGGGCGCCTGCGGGCAGCAAGGGATTAGGGCTCTATCTCGTGCCCAGCCACCTCGCAACAGGCGAGCAGAACAGCTACAGCATCCGCCGCCTGAAGGACAAGCTCGGCACCAAGGGGCTCGCGACAGGCGAGATTGACCTGGAAGGCGCGGAAGTAATCGAGATCGCGCCGCCGCCGCACGGGCTGAAAATCATGATGGAGGCGCTCGAATACTCTCGCATCCACAACGCGATGGGGGCGGCAGGCGTCACGCGCCGCGCCTTTCTCGAGGCTGCCAGCTGGGCCGAGCATCGCAGCGCGTTCGGCCGGGAAATCATTAATTACCCGATGGTGCAGAACGAGTTGTTCGATCTGATGATGCGCTCCGAAGCCGCAACCGCGCTTGCCTTCGAGGCCGCCCGAACCTTCGACGTCGCGCTGCAGGACGACACGCAGCGCACCTGGCTGCGTCTCTCCACCGCGCTTGCCAAATACCGCACGGCGGAGGACGGCGTGCAATGCGCCAAAAAGGCGCTCGAACTGGTTGGCGGCAATGGCTACACCGAGGAATTTCCCACAGCGCGCCAGTACCGCGACGCCATGGTCCTGACTGTCTGGGAAGGACCTGCCAATATCCAGGCGCTCGAACTGCTGCGCATGGTCGTCGGCAAAGAGCCGGGCGATGATGTGTTCGTCGCGAAGATACGCGAAATTTCGGATGCGCTTCCCGCCGAAATGGGGGGCGAGAAAGCGATTCTCGATACCGGCCTCAAGCAGGCCATGAATGCGCTGATTCACCTGCGCGCGCACCCGGAAGATGGCGAGCGCTTCGCACGCAAGCTGCTCGATCATATGTCGGACGTGCTGGCGGGCGCGTTGCTGGCCGAGGAAGCGGCCCATGACTTGACGCTTGGCGATGCGCGCAAGGCGCTTGTCGCAAGGCGTTACCTCGAAAAAGCTTTTGGCGACCGGGCGCTGAAATTATCTTCGGACGCCGATCCGGTGCATACCCATTTCCGCGCCATCGTCAGCTACGCGCCGATTGCGCCTTCCAGCCTCGGCTATGTCACGCCAGCGAATGACCAGGCGGCGAAGCCGAGGCAAAAAGGCTTCAAGCCCTGAGTAAAGGCTTGAGTTACGCCGGTCCGTCGCGATAAATTGCTTCTCTCAACAGGAGCGGAATATGAACGGTTTCAGCGCGATTTTTCTTGTCATCAACTTCAAGAGTGTCTGGATTTCCGCGCTCGCGGTCGCCTCGACCTATTTCAGCATCAAGCACCAGATTATCGCCGAATTCCCGCTGACGCTCGTGCTCACCGCCGTCGTCTTTCCCATCGTCTTTTCGATCGACGCCGCTTACAAGCGGCGCGAAGCCGCGCTCGATCATTACGCCGACATCAAGGCCCATGTGAAGGCGCTTTATCTCGCCGTGCGCGACTGGCAGGAAAATGACAATGCCTCCGGAGTTGAAAAGTGCAAGCAGCTGCTGGCCGGGCTTTTCGGTGCAAGCCGCGTGCTTTTCACATCGCCGGTTTCGGCGATGCGGGAAAACGAAATGGCGGTCTACCAGTCGTTTTCCGACATCTCGCGCTTTATCCGCACTGATCTGCGCGAAAAGGGGCTGAACCCCAGCGAAGTGTCCCGCTGCAACCAGTATCTCAGCAAGGCGATGATCTCGTTCGAGAAGATCAAGCATATCTACCAGTATCGCACGCCGCGCACGCTGAATGCGTTCCGCAACATCTTCATCGTGCTGCTGCCGGTCGCGTACGGCCCTTACTTTGCATTCCTGGCCAAGGAGTTTTCACCCAGCATGATTTACGTCACGCCTGTGCTGACCGCTGTGGTGCTGGCAAGCCTGGACAATATCCAGACGCACCTCGAAAACCCCTTCGACCGCGACAGCGAGGACGACCTCAACATCAATGTCGAGCAGCTGGTGGCGCGCTTCAAGTAGCTTATTCGCGGTCTTCGAACCAGCCTTCGCCGTAGCTCGTGCAGATCTCCGTGTTTCTCGGGATTTCCCGGGTCGCGCGCAGGATGTAATAGAGCGTCGTGCCCTTTTCCTCCCACACGATCTCGGCATTGGGCTCTTCGTCGTGGTTGCAATAGGCCATGATGCCCATCACGATCGCGCTCGCGCTTGATACCTTGCGAAGACCGGCGCGCTTTTGCGCCGATTTCGTGATATCCCCGATCATGAAGGTATAATCATTGATGATCGTCGGCCCGGTCAGGTTGGTCGCGCGGGTGTCGAGGATAAGCGCGGGGGTCGTCTCCAGCACCTCGCCCTTGCGGATCTTGGCGCGGCAGAACACGCCACGGCCTTTTTTGCCGGCGGGTTTCAGGTAGAGGCCCTGCTTGCGGTTGAGTGAGGGTGCGTTTTTTCCGGACATGAAAGGCTCGATCTGGGTGACAGCGGGAGGCTGAAAATAACCGAGACAGGTGCGATAGACAAGGCATCTGGATAGATCGCCCGCTTCTTTGTATGCTGTGTGCTGAAAACGAATCA
>DASPMW010000097.1:0-12860 GCA_035626855.1 Patescibacteria group bacterium | reverse complement strand
TGCGCCGAGCCGGGCTGGCGTGGCACGGTAACGGCGTCGATTTGGCGTGTCGGCGACGTTTCATCATTCGCCCCCGCCACGACCCAGGCGAGGATTTCACCGGTGGTATGGTCGGCGACGAGTGCGGCCGCATTAATCAGGTGGCGCGGCGACAGGGTGCGGACGCGGTCATCGACGATTTTCTGAACCAACTGCTGCAGATTGGCGTCGAGCGTGGAATGGAAATTGCTGCCGCCCTGGTAATGGCCGCGAAGATACTGCGCGAAGTGCTCGGCATTGACGGGCGAAGCCGGCTTGGCGAGGCGGAAGGACTCGGCCTTCAATTGGGCGACATCATCGGCCGATAACACGCCCTTTTCCTGCAGCGCGGCGGCAAGGCGCGCAAGCGGGCCGTCAATTTTGGCGGGATATTTGTAAAGGTCGTAGGATGACGGCGCGCGGGCGAGAACGGCGAGCGCCAGCGTTTCGCGCGGCGTCAGCGTGGAAACGTCCCGGTCGAAATAATACCGCGCCGCCTGTGCGACGCCGCGGCGGTTAGCGGCATAGGGCAGCTGGTTGAGGTAAAATTCAAGGATGTCGGATTTGCTGGCGCCCTGTTCCAGCGCGACCGCCTCCCAGCCTTCCAGCCACTTTCCCCAGAGCGTGCGCGGGCGCGGGTTAACCATGCGCACGACCTGCTCGGTGATGGTCGAGGCGCCCCGCACGACCGCACCGGACTTCCAGTTCTGGAGAAGTGCCGAGCCCCGCGCGCGCCAGTCGACGCCGCGATGTTCGAAAAACCGCTTGTCCTCCGAGGTGATGAAGGCTTCGCGCAGCAGCGCGGGGATGCGGTAGAGCGGCAGGTTGTCGTAGACGTTCCAGCGGTTCTGGTAGGAAACGGTGAGCGGCTGGCCGTTGCGGTCGGTCACCTGCAATGTCTGCGCGTCGGAGCGCATGCTTTGCAGCGAGGCGCGGATGGGCGTCATGCAGGCATAGGTCGCGACGGCAAGCGCGATGGCGGCCCCTGCCCCGGCGAGTGCGATATGTTTTAGTTTAAAGCGCATGTCTTTCCACAATCGTCATCCCCGCGCAGGCGGGGATCCACCACCGTTGACGCTCAACCGCTCTCTGAACATTTCCCGCGCTTGTGGCGAAGGGTGTTGGATCCCCGCCTTCGCGGGGATGACGAGGGTTACTTTTTCTCTTCCGTCTTCTCTTCCGTCATTTCCACCGCGGGCGCATCCGCCTTCGCCGTCACGGTCAGCTCGGCGGTCACGTCCTTGCCGTAGACATCGGGGTCGTACATTTCTTCCGCGAGGGTCGGCATGATGGTGAACTGGCCCTCAGCGATCGCCTGCGCGGTATAGCTCAGGTGATAGTTGCCGGGCGGCAGGTAGTCGGAATAGAAGCGCACGCTGTCATGGCGCATTTCCTGGTGGTAGAAGCTCCAGCGGGAGACGTTATACCCCTCCCAGTCCGAGAACTTGAAGAACCAGGAACCGTCGGCCGCAACGTAATCGCCCTTGTCGGCGTCGACCTTAGAGGCCGTGCCAAGCTCGCGGTTGACGGTTTCAAGGCCGCCCGGCAGCGGGTCGTTCACAGCGACGAAGTTGCGGGCCGCGGGAAGCGACAGGAACAGGTCCACGCGCACCAGTTCGCCGCGCTTGATCGCGTCCTTGTTCTTCAGGATCGTCCATTTCCCGTCGCGCTCCACGCTGTATTCGCGGTGCAGCTCGATGCCGGAATTGACGGGCTTCGCAAAGTCGGATTTCGGCGCATAGCGCAGGCGGGTAGCGTAATAAAGCCGCCCGTCGCCCTTGCGCTCGATGTCGACCGTCGTCTTCAGCCCGACATCGGCTTCGGTGATGGGCCGCGTGACGGTCACCTGCTTGTCGCGGAAATCCTCGAACTCGGCCTGGCCGATTTCGTTGTCATTCGCGCTGACGGTGACGCGCATATCGGGCTTCACGTTTTCATAGACGCGGCTGTATTCGATCAGCGCGTTCATGCAGAACATGTTCTCCTGCGTGTTCTCCCAATGGTCCCGGTTTTCGCGGGTCTGGGTGATGGTGCGCACGAGCTTGAACGGGATATCGCCGACAAGGCTCGCGCCCTCCGGTTTTTCGCCGTATTCGACCAAGGCGCCCAGGATCGCGCAGTTTTCGCGCAAGGGAGAAGCGAGGATGCGCAGGTAGCTGTCATCCAGCTTTTCCTGGAAGATGAACTTGCCGCCCGTCTGGTTGGAGTGGGAGATGATGTCGTTCGCCACGTCCTTCGCCATCGGAATCGCGCCCTTGACGCGGAGCGTCGCCATGAGGAAATGGGTTTTGCCGAACAGGCTCATTTCCTTCAGATGCGGCTTGTAGCGGTCGAGATCGCTGCGGTCCACCTTGCCGTTTTCGGCGAGCGCGGCCAGCGCCACGGCGCGGATGGTCGAGCTCATACCCTCGTCATAGAAGGTCGGCATGACGTTGTTGCGCAGCAGGTTCTGCAAGTAGCCCTGCAGCTTTCTTTCAACCGTTTCGGGGATTTTGTAACTCGCATGGCGCAGCCAGTTGAAGGCGAGCGCGGTATATGCCGAGAGATAGGGATCGACGTAATCGTCGCGCGCGACGAAATAGCTCATCCCGCCATTCGGCGCCTGGAAGCTCGATGCGACATCGAGCGCCGCCTGCGCGAGCTTTTCCGCGCCCGGCCAGACGAAGCTATCGGGCATATAGGATTTCAGGTTGAGGTAGTGCGACGCCATGACGCCTTTTGTAAGTATCTGTTCCCAGCAAATATAGGGATAGTCACGCATATAGCGGAACGCCCCCTCCACCGCGCCGATCACGGTCGGCGACAGCACGACGCTGAGCGAGCCGATATCGGGGAAGATGTTTTTCGGGAACTGGATGCTCGACTGCGCGGTGTCCTGCGTGGTCGTGCCGTAATCCGCCGCCGTTTCGAGCGAGCGGAATTTATTCACCGGCAGCTTCAGCACCATGCCGTCGCCATCCAGCAGGTCATAGGCTTTTGCTTCGAACACGATCTCGCCCTGCGGCAGGTCGCGGGTTTCCGGCACTTTGCCGACTTTCACCGGCATCAGCACGGTCGCGCGCTTGTAGGGCTCGACTGTGACGGTTTGACTGTAAGTATCCTTCAGCTTGGACGTGTCGATCGTGCCGCTTGCCTTGATCTCCACGGTCAGCGTACGCGCCTTGTCGGTGCGGTTCATGACGCTGAAGCCGGCCTGGAAGCTGTCGCCCTCCAGCACCTGGTTCGGCATGACGGGGCGCACTTCGGTCGGGCGGTTAACCTTGAAGTTCCCCTGCCCGAGGCCGAGGCGGTCGGTTGGCGTGACGGCCAGCACGAGCACGCGCCAGCCGGTCAGGTTGTCGGGCGCCTCGAACTCGATCTTCGCGTTGCCTGACTTGTCGGTTTTAAGCGACGGGTTCCAGTAGGCGACGAACTTGAACAGGTCGCGCATCTTGAGATCGGAGCCGCCGTCGCCGCCCTGGTTCGCGCCTTTTTTCTCGAATTTCTGGCGGCCGATCAGGCGGGTAAGCAGGCTGTAGTTCTTGAGATCAAGCCCGTCGAGCTTGTAGAAGCCGTTATAGGGGTCGAAGTTGGAAAGACCGCCGGTGACGAGGTCGAACACGGCTTCGTCGAGTACGGCGACGGCGAGCTCCACAGGTTCAGCTTTGCCCTTCATGCGCGGTTCGGCATGGAGCTCGACCGCGACCTTGTCGCGCGGACGGTAAACATCGGCCGCGGGCTTCGCGGTCACGACCATTTCCTTATAAGGGTCTTTCACCGGGACGGTGACGTATGCCATGCGGAAGGTCGGCTTGCCGAGGTCGACGCCGTCCTTGTCGATGGGTTTATCGACGCGGGGGGACGTGACGATGACCGACAGATAGAATCCGGGCAAGTAATCGGGCTTCACCTCGAATTCGATGACGGGCGTCGAGCCGTCCAGCTTTTGCGCGAATTTTTCAAGCACGCCGTAGCGCTCGATCGTCACCAGCGCGGTCGCGCCGGGGAACGGGTTCTTCACAAGGTAACGCGCCTTGTCGCCGACATGGTATTCGGTTTTTTCGGGAATGATGGGAAGCAGCACGTCGCTCTGGTTGTCCCACATCACATAGTCGCTGCCGGTCACCCAGAAGGTGACACCCGAGGAATGCTCGGCGCCCTTCGTGTCGGTGGTTTTCGCGATGGCACGGAAGGAACCGGCGCTGTCGGGCGTGAAGCTGCAGACGGCTTCGTCCTTTTCCGGCGTACCGCCGCAATTACCGGCTTTTTTCCATTCGCTGGTATAGTTCGTCAGGTAAGCGTTGCCCGCGCCCTGCACGCGCACGGCGGTCGTTTCCAGTTTCTCGATCGTAATCGCGACCTTGGTGTCGGCGACCGGCGCGCCATTTTCATCGACAACGATGTATTTCAGGTTCACTGGTTTCTTCGCCTCATAGGCCCATTCCGGCGATTTCATGCCGACGAAGCGGTCAACGCCGACGTAATCCGCGCCCGCTTCCGAAGCGACATATTTGCCGCGATCATCGGCGACAGCGCTTTCGACCATCAGCCGGCCATAGGCGAAGTCCTGCTTCTCGATCTTGAATTTCTGCGCGAGCTCGCCCTTGCCGTTGTTGTTCTCGATCTTCTGGAAGATCTGGACGCTGCCATGCATCGAATAATCGGGCGTGACGAAGGTAAAGCCCTGCGCCTTCGGGTCCTTGGAAGAGAATTCGCGCTCGGTCAGGATCGCCGTCGTGCGCACTTCGGCATCGGGGAACGGGCCGCCGGAATGCAGCTGCGCGAGCGAGGAGGATTCGATTTCCTGCCCCGTGCGGAACAGGTCGCCATTCAGCTGGCTCGTCACGCGGAACGGCACAGGGGTGAAATCGCTGACCAGCACGCGCAAGGGAATCCAGGTGCTGAGCTTCTGGTACTCGCCCGTTTCCTCGTTATATTCCTCTTCGTCGCTGTCTGCGCTGTCCTTGAACTTACCCGTGAGCTTAAATTTGTACCAGCCAACCGGCGCTTCCTTGCCCACCGTAAACTCACCGGAATAGGCGCCGAATTCATTGAGCGTGAGGTTTTCGACCGTCGCCGCGACATTGTCCATCGGGTCGACGATTTCGAGCGTGTAGCCCGAGGTTTCCGCCGGGGTCAGCGTGCGGTTGTCCTGGTTGCGGACGTAGAATTTATACTGGATCGTGTCGCCCGCGCGGTAGATGCCCTGCGCGGTCGTGCCCCAGGCCTTCATATGGCCGTATTTCTTGCGGGTCGAGGCGTTGATGCTTTCGTTCGACGCGCGCCAGGTGTCGATGACGAAATCATTGTTGAGCGGCATCAGCGCCATGTCGCCGTCTTTATCAACACGGACGAAGATGCGCGGGCTTGAATCTTCCCAGCCTTTGGCGAAATCGAGCTGCGGGTCGATCTTGTCGGTGCCAGGGAATTCCGCGATGCCGCCCTCGTCCGTCGTCGCCGTCGCAAGTTCGTCCCGCGGCGCCGAAAGGCTGCTGACCGTGTCCTTGTAGACTGTGACCTTCGCGTTTTTCACGGGCGCGCCCGTCGCCATATCCGTCACCCAGACCATGCTTGCGAAATGGCCGAGCTTGACATGCATCTGCCAGGGCGTCACGACGGCAAACAGGCGGTAGGCGGAATCCGAGCCCTTGTTGACATAGGGGATCGTGTCCATATGGCCGTAGACCGCACCGGTCTTTCCGCCGAGCGCTTTGCGGATATTGAAGGGTCGCAGGTACTGGACGTCCTGCACGTTTTCC
Source organism: Patescibacteria group bacterium (assembly GCA_035626855.1). Taxonomy (GTDB): domain Bacteria; phylum Pseudomonadota; class Alphaproteobacteria; order Micavibrionales; family UBA2020; genus JAPWJZ01. The sequence continues at coordinate 7,104 of DASPMW010000097.1, read as the reverse complement.
AGCGGCTCCTCCGACGCGCCATTTTCGTTCGCGGCATCGGCCGTGACGCTGCGGAATTTGAAAAGCAGTTTTTCAAGGTTGTTGACGTAGAGCGGCACTTCGCTGTCCACGCCCTTTTCCAGCACCGCGTCGTGATGTTCCAGCTCGAAATTCGGTTTGCGGTGGTTGGTTTCGAAGGTGACGGTAAAGGGCTTGGCGAGCTGGCGGGCGAATTCATCCTCCAGGGCCGTTTCAGGAAGCGTGTCCCACAGCGACTGCACCCAGTGTGTAAACCCTCCCCAGACGCCGCGCTCGGGGTCCTTCACGCTGATGGTGTATTTCTGCGCCGCCTTCAGGCCGAAGGGCAGGTTTACGTCATAGGTGCGGCCCTTCACATGCGGGCTGTTGAGGCGCGAATATTCATAGGAAAGGTCGCCCCAGACTTCGTCCTTTTGCTTGTCGGAGCCGAGCGCAGGGGTAAAGACAAGGTTGTCACGCAGCTGCGAGCGCTTCACCGGCGCACTGAACATCAGGTAAACCGCGCCCATCGGGTTGCAAAGCTGGTTCGCCGCATTGGCCTTGCCTGCATCGATTGTGATAGCGTTTTCTTCGTTATCCGTGCAGCGCAGGCCGACGACGTTGAATTCGGGATAGGTATCGAACGTCACGAGATCGCGTGCCGCGACAGCGGGCTCGGGCCCGAGCGCCGAGACAAGGCCGGCGGCGAGCTTCAGCGTCACCGTCGTATCGAGCGGCAGTTCTTTCTGCGGCTGGACGATCCAGACGCGGCGCGCCTCCTCGCCGTTTTTCTCGGTCAGCTGGTCGTCGCTTTTGCGCACGGGCTGCTTGCCGAAATCGAGCCAGCCTTTACCGAACGGCACGAAGCGGGGCGCTTCATTGTCTTGGTCGTCTTTTTTCACGTCCAGCGTGACGGCCTCGATGCCGCTGTCGATCGTGATGAATTTCTGCACCGATGATTTGCTGACCGGCTGGTTGAACGTCAGGCGGATGACCGGCATGCCGGGGGATAGCCAGGTGCGAAAGGAGTTATATTCGACATTCGCGCGCTGCGTGATGAAGCTGGCCTTGTACGCCTCGGCGATTTCGGTGCCGTCTTCGGCCTTGATGCCCGGCTTCATCTCGATATCGTAGCGGGTCGAGGGATCCAACGCCGCCTTTTCCGTCAGCTGGCAGGCGAGCGAGGACGGGTTGATCCAGCGCCATTCGCAATCGACGGCGGGGGAAATGGTGACGGGAATTTCTTCCTTTTTCCGCTCCATCTGACCAACCGGCACGACATTGCGGTTGAAGGTGAAGACGATCTGGCGGTCTGCCGCCACGTCTTCCCCGGTCGGGGTCACCCGGATGATGTGCAGGTCTTTCTCGGCGTTTGCTGTCGTGCTGTCAAAAGCCGCATGGGCCGCGCCCCCCGTGAGGACGAGGAGAGCGAGGGCGAACATTAACTGGCGCATGGGAATTCCTGTGCAGGGAAAGAATCTGGAATAGCGGATTGTGGCCCATCATCATGAAAAAGAGATGAAGAATAAACAGGAATCTGGTTTGATCAGCTGCTCTTGAAATACTTATCATAATGTCCTAGGATGCCTGTCATGTCGAACAGCGAAATGAAGAAAAACCTGGGCCGCATCCTGGCCGCCGCCTTTACCGACCATCCGCGCGAAGCGGGCGAAACCTATTGGCAGCATTTCATGTTCACCTGCGGCATGGCCTGGCGGCTGTTCGTCATCTGCCTGCTGCTGCTGGGGCATGGCATCCTGCCCTTCACCCTCACCCATGCCGCCAGCCACCGGCTACAGAAGTGCCAGCGCATCCTCGCCGACCGTGCGCAGCGCACGGGATATAATGAGATGTGCGACGGCTTCGGTATCTAAATACCTAACCTCTTCACTTACCTAAATAATTTCTCCAGCGCGCTTGACAGACTCGGGCGCGCGGGTGTTTTATCTCCGGATTGATAAGATATTTATGTTAAGCGGGCGCCCGCCCTTCCGCGGGTTAAGACCCCCAATCCTGCACGGAGCTACCTATGTCTGAACCTGAAAAAAAACCCGAGCAGGTTGAACCTGCTATTGGCGAAACCCCGGCTATTGCCAATGACGACCTCGTAGGGGCGACGCCCGCCGTCCCTGCCGCCGCCGAAGCTGCCGCCCCCGTCAATGACAACGTGGCGGAAGCCCCAGCTGCAGCGGAGCCAGCCAAGAAGATCCGGCTGCGCGGTTTCCTGAAAGGCACATTCAACGTCGTTTCCGGCATCGCCATGGGTGCCGCCGTCTCCGCCGTGGCCAAGACGGCCGCGGTCGTGGGGATGACGATCGCGGGTGCGCCCGCCTGGGCGACCATTCTCGGCTCCGGCGTCGCGGTTGGCATCGGCTCGACCCTGCTGCATGACGCGCTCGAGCGTCGCAAGCTGAAGAAGTCCGGCGCGGAACTGCCGGCCTATTTCAGCCTGACGCATGGCAAGGAGCTGCTGTCGAAAAAGAACCTGAAAGTGTTCGGCCTCAGCACCACTTTCGCAATCGCGGGCTCTGCGCTGTTCCTCGGCCTGCAATCCGGCACCATTCAGGGCTGGCTCGGCTTCGGCAATACGCCAGCGCCTGTTCCGCCGGTCGTTATCCCGCCTGTCGAAACCCACACCTTCGTCGCACCGGCTGAAACCCACGTCGCTCTTCCCCCGGTCGAGCAGACAGTTCTGGCGCCGGTTGACACCCAGCCCGTCATTGCGCCGGTCGAAACCATTGTGGCCGCGCCTGTCTGCCTGACGCCGCATGAACAATTCGCCAACCTCATCCAGGGCCACACCGTCTCGGCCGAAGTTCAGGATGCGATGACCCGCGCGGCTTCGACCAGCGCAAGGGTCGCGGCGCAGGGCACCAAGGACCTCGCCTTCTATGCGTTCAACGGCTTTGACGGCGTGCCGAAGGACCCGCATGTCGCGGTCGAGCTGTTCCGCCAGGCCGCGGATGCCGGCAACGTGCAGGCGAAAGTCGACCTGCTGTATATGCAATATCACGGCCTCGGCGGCGTCACGGCTGACAAGGCAGCGGCGCTCGGCGCGATGCAGGACATCAAGGGCCCGCGCGCGGCGATGTTCGTGCAGGAATGGGCGCAGGGCGCGAAAAACATCGCCCGCGTTCCGTTCGATACGAGCACGATCCTGCGCGGCATGACGGTCGGTTGCCCGACGCCGTAAGGCTTGAGCGAAAAATTGAAAAGGCCGGGTTTTGAACCCGGCCTTTTTTTATTCCAGATTTTTGACGACTGTTTGCCAGGCCGCTTTCCCCGTCCCGTCTGCCCGCTTCAGGCCGAGGGTGCAGAGGAAGTCGCGGAATTTTCGCCGCGTCGCCTTCGGCGCCTTGCCGAAGCCGTAATAGGCGGCGTAGTTATCGCAGGCCGCCGCGGAGAAGTCGTGCAACGCGAACAGGCTTGCCATGCGGAACTGGTCGCGGGCGCGGACGGCACTAATGAGCGTGTCAAAAAACTTCGCCTGCCGCGCTTCGGACGAGCCGATACCCTCGCTCGACGGATAGCCGGCTTCCTGCAGCACGATGTCCTTCTCCCCCGCCGCCTTCTGCATAAGATCGAGGTGTTCCGTGATGTTTTCGACGGGCAGCGGCTTGAGGTCGATGACGGGATAATAGGTGAAGATCGCGATCTCGCTCGCTTGCAGCAATTTGTCGGCGATCGCGGTGCGGCCCTTCAGGAGGCCGTCGAACGTAACAGTGATGCCGATGCGCGACTGAGACCATCCGTTTTGCTTCAGGATGGCCTGCGCCTGTTCGTAGAATTTCAGGAAGGCGCCGATTTCCTTGGGGTTCTTTTCAAAATAGACGTCGGCCTCGTTCGCGAGCGACACATATTTCGGCGGCGTCGCGCCGCTCTCCGCGAGCTTTACGACGAGCTCTTTAAAGCGCGCTATCATTTCCGCATCGTTCCAGGCCATGGCTGCGAGGTCGCGCGGCAATTCGCGGCGCACGGTATTGATGGGCTGGAATCCGAAAAAGACGGCGCGGCCGGCGGCGGCGTTATCGCTGAAGTCCTTGGCGAGCTGTTCGATATCGCCATAGACGCGGCTGCCCGGCTCCAGGTCTTTCCAGCTTTTACTGATGACGACTGCGGCTGCCCGCAGGTCTCCCAGGTCTTTCATCGCCGCGTTCCAGTCCTCCGCGCTTGCCCCCTGCCCGTTGCGGGGATAGGGCTGCACCGTGAAATCGGCCGCGAGCGCGGTGCCGGTCATAAGAAAAACGAGGAGAACGCCGAGGAAATATTTCATGCCGCCCATTCTGCCGCAAAACCGCTGGCTTGGCCATAGCCGCCGGGCGTATGATGGCGGCATGAAAGACATCCGCGACCGCATATTATTCCAGGACCAGCTGGTCATCGTGCTGAACAAGCCGCCGGGCATTCCCGTCCATGCGGGGCCGAATGGCGGGGCGAGCCTCGAGGATTATTTTTCGGAGCTGAAATTCGACTACAAGGAAACGCCGCACCTTGCTCACCGCCTCGACCGCGACACCTCGGGCTGTCTTGTCCTGGGACGGAACGAGCGCGCCTTGCGCAAGCTCGGCAAGCTGTTCGAGGCGGGCCGCATCGAGAAAACCTACTGGGCGATCGTGACCGGCAGGATGACCGAGGAAACCGGCACGATCGACGTTCCCCTGAAAAAAATAAAGGCGCCGAAGGGCTGGACGATGCAGCCTGCGCCCAAGCATGACCCGCAGGCGCAGGAAGCGTTGACCGATTACAAGGTTTTGAAGCACCTGGCCGGCAATCTGACTTTCGTCGAGCTGTATCCGCGCACCGGCCGCACGCATCAGTTGCGGGTTCATCTGAAATCGATCGGATTTCCGATCAAGGGCGACTGGCTTTATACAGGCTCCGACACGCGGCCGCCGCAGGGAGAATTTCCGACGCTGAACCTCCATGCCCGGAGCATCACCTTGCCGCTCTATCAGGACAAGCCGCCAGTGACGGTCGAAGCGGAGATGCCGGAGCATATGGCGGCGCTCCTCCGCTAGCCGGGAAAAACGATGATGCCCTGCTCCGACGTCTTGTTCAGTTGCCAGTAGGAAAAATTCAGGTAGGCAGCGAAGATCGTCCAGGCGAGCGACGGCAGCATCAGATAGGCGACGATCCGTTTCGGCTTCCATGCACGCATGATGAGCAGCACAGCCACAAGGTCGTTCGCGAGGATCCAGTAAACCCCCGCCAGCAGCGCCTTCGCCGTGAAGAATACGAAACTCCACCCCCAGCTGAACGCCATATAGACGCAGAACAGCACCAGCAGGTTGCGGCGGACATCCCCCTTCGGCATCCGCCAGATAAACCACCCCGCCGTCGCGATCATCGCATAAAGCGTCGTCCACACGACCGGAAACACCCAGTTCGGCGGCGCAACGGGCGGGCGGTTGAGCGTGGAATACCATTCCCTTACGCTTTCCATGTTAATGCCCGATGCCGCCGGAGATGGCTTCGAAGGCGAGGATGAGGAGAATGAGGGAGAGGTATTTTTTCATTAATGCCCGAAGTGAGTGGGCTGGAAGATGACCGCACAGAGCCATAGGTATAGGCCGGCATTTGAGATAGAAACCCACACCGCGAAATATCTATTTTTAAACGGCTCAGTGCTGCGACGTTTTACAAGGTAGTGCCATGCCAGAAACACTATATTTAAAAGCGCGAAAATGTATGAGCAATTTATCAACGTTGTTGGCGACAAATGCAGATCAGGCCCCGTTGCTAGCAGGAACTGGGAAATATCAGGCAAGATCGACGCGGCAAAAATCAGCGGAAATGAAATCCAGAGGGCGCAGAATGCATAGTACGCGACCTTAAAGACTCCTATGCAGATCATAACGACTGTTTTATTTACCGGAATGTTCACGCGGCTGCTTTCTTTTCCACCAACTCCCCCTTCAGCGCTGCCGCAAAAATCTCCGCATAGTCGGCTGCGGTCAGGGGGATCGGGTTGCCGCCGGCGGAGGGGTCCTGCGTGGCGAGCTTGCCGATCTCGTTGATGCGGTCGGCGGGGACGCCGATTTCGGCGAGGGTGTTTGGCACGCCGAGTTGTTTGCGGAAATCGAGCATCCATTTCATCACGGCGTCGAAGCCGCTGGTGTTATAGCCTTTGTCGGCGAGGTTAAGCACGCGCGACAGGTGGTCCATCTTGTCGCCGAGCGCGGCCCGGTTGCGCAGCACGACATAGGGCAGCAGGATGGCGTTAAGCAGCCCATGGGGCTTGTCGTAGTTGCCGCCGAGAGGATGGGCGAGCGCGTGGACGCCCCCGAGGCCTTTCTGGAACGCCGCCGCGCCCATGGTTGCCGCAACCATCATGTTTGCGCGCGCCTCGATATCCTTGCCGTCCTTGTACGCGCGCGGCAGGTATTCGGCGACGAGCTTCATGCCCTCGAGCGCGATGCCATCCGCCTGCGGATGGAAACCGGGGGCGCAGAAGGCTTCGAAGCAATGCACAAACGCGTCGATGCCGGTCGCGGCGGTAATGTGCGGCGGCAGGCCGATGGTCAGTTCCGGGTCGGCGATAACGAGAGCGGGCATAATCTTCGGGTGGAAAATCAGTTTTTTCTCGTGCGTGTCCTCGTTGACGACGACGGAGCAGCGGCCGACTTCCGAGCCGGTGCCGGAGGTTGTCGGCACGGCGATCAGCGGGGCCATGCCGGATTCAATCACGCGGAGATAATTGTCGCCTTCATCCACGAAATCCCAAAGGGGGCGGTTCTGCCCGACCATTAGCGCGATAGCCTTCGCGGCATCGAGACCGGAGCCGCCGCCGAAGGCGATGACACCGTCATGCCCGCCATCCTTGTAGGCCTTCACGCCGTCATCGATGTTCCTGCCCGTCGGGTTCGGCTTGATGTCGGCAAAGACCGAGGCCTCCAGCCCTGCCCCTTTCAGCAGCGCGATCGTGTTCTTCACGATTTCATTTTCCTTCAGCCCTGCATCGGTGATGAGCAGCGGCTTTTTCATGCCGAACTTCTTGGCGTTATCCGGCAGCTCCTTGATGCGGCCCGGGCCGAACAGAATGCGGGTCGGGTAATTCCAGGTGCCGGTGATGTTCTGGGTCATGGTGTTCACGCTTTCTTGAGGTGG
>DASPMW010000096.1:0-41847 GCA_035626855.1 Patescibacteria group bacterium | reverse complement strand
CTCAATGCCGACCGCGCGCGCGACCAGCTGCGGGAAAACGTCTATGGCGGCATGGCGGGGAACCGCGTCGGTCGCGGGGGACTTATCGTCATTAGCGGCTGGACGGTCTTTTTCGGCCTGCTCGGCTTCGCGCTTGGTGCGATTTCCTCCTCCGACCGGCATATCAGCGCCTGGGAGGGCGCGTTGGGCGGGCTTGGAGCGGGCCTCCTCTTCGGGCTGGCGATCAGCGTCGCGATTGGATTGGTGTTCCGGACGCTCGGGCTTGGGTGGGCCGCGATCCGCCTCGCGCTTTCGGGCATATTCGGCGGTATCGGCGGCGGGGCTGGCGGACTTTTGGGTGGCCTTCCGCGCGCGGCTGCGAAAGGCGCGGCGGCCGGCGGGGCGATTGGTGGCGGCATTGCGCTGCTGCTGGGAGACCAGCCAGTACTGGAGAGCATCATCCACCTTGCCCCGATCGGCGGCGCAGCCGGCATCGGATGGCGCCTATTCACGCTGACACGGCAGGCGCTGAGGAAAGGCTGAAGCTATCTGGCTTCGCAGTATTCGTGTTCGCTGATGGCGGAGTCCTTTCCCGGTGCGACGCCGGTGGTGTAGAACCCGCGTAAACCCTCTTCTCCTTTGGCGCAGGTCTTGGCCGGAGCCGCGTAAATGACCGAGAACAGCGTACCGTCGCGGCTCATCAGCAGGGCCGGCATGCCTGCGCGCAGCGCTTCCTTTGCAAGCGTAGGCCGGATTTCATCGATCGTGCCGCGGAAAAGGTTAAGCGCGAGTTTACCCTGAACGAGCCGCAGTTCGGCGGCATCTTTCGGCAGTCGCGCGCGGATTTTTTCGGGCAGCGTTTCTGCTTTGACAGTCTCGAACGCGACGCGCGGCAACGGCGCCTTGCCCGTCACGGGCAGTTTCGCCGCGACATCCATGCGCAAGGGCTCCGAGAATACCCCGCGACGCTCGGGCACGAGGGCGTGGCAGGCAGCGCAGGCCTGCGAGGCGATGTCCTGGTCCTCCGCGACAGCGAGACCGTCGCCATCGAACAGGGCATAGGCCCAGCCTTCGGTATCCTTGCCGCGCTCTTTGTCACGTATCATCAACTGGTAACGGCGCGCGCCGGCCGGCACGGCGGAACTGGTGAAGGCGGGGTCTTCGGCGGTCATCAAACCGACCTTGCCGAAGACGGCGCCCTCCGGATAATCATGTTTCCCTGCCAGCAGCGCCCGCCAGGCAAGATCGTTCGCGTATGTGAGGCGCATTTCGCCGGTGTCCTTGCGAAAACGCACGGTCACGAAATGCCAGTCAGGGTTGTTCCAGAATTCGGCGTAGTCCTTGAGGGCGTAGCCGTTCATGCGCTCGATCGTCTGGTAGCTCTTTTTTGCAGGCTGGGCAAAGGCCAAAGCCGCGAACGTCGCCAGTGAAACGAGCGCAGCGGTCGCGTTGGCAAATTTACTGACCGTCACGCTTTTGCTCCAGAAGGTTGGACTGCGGGTCCAGCTCGCGCACGGGCTGGAAGGCGGCGGCTTTCGCCTCAACCTCACGCAGGTCGTCGGCGGACATGCGGGCCTGCAGAACACCCTGCAGCGCGGCCACACGCGCTTCCCCCATCGTGCTGGCAACGGTTACCCAGTAATAAGCTTCCTTGTCATCGCGGAAGGAGCCCTGGCCGTTGGCGCGTAGGGTGGCAAGGTTGAAGGCGGACATGCGGTCTCCCTGCAGCGCGGCACGCTTGTACCAATGCGCGGCCATATGGTCATCCGCATTCGTTCCCTGGCCCTTTTGATGCATGATGCCTGCGGCGGCCTGCGCATCCATGTCTCCACGGTTCGCCGCCATTTCGAGCCACTTCAGTGCGAGGGCATAATCCTGCGGGACTCCCTCCCCCGTTGCATAGCGCATGGCGAGGTTGTACTGAGAGCCGATATCGCCGTCTTCGGCATTTGATATCTGTTCCTGCAGTGACGCTTCATTGCCGGTCACATAGCCGGGAGCGGCGGGCGCCCCATCCTGCGCAAGAGACGGCGTCGCAAACAGCAGCAGGGCAAGCAGGAACAGACGCATGGCGACTCCTCGTCAGGGTTTGCGGCACCAGAATTTGTAGGAATGGATGAAGGTGTCGGGGTGGCTTTTTTCGAATACTTCCCAGTTCAGCAGGATAAGGCCCTGCGGATCATCCGGGAACATCTGGCGGTATAGCTGCATGACGGCATCCGGTAGTTTGAAACCGGTAAAGGTGAGGCCGAGTTTTTTCAATGCGGCCGCGATGCGCGGAATGGTAAAGCGGTCTTCATGCACATGGAACAGCAAGTCGCTATACATGTTGAGGAAGTAATAGTCCTTCGCCTTCAGCAGCGTTTGGAGGCTCTCCGGCCGCAGCAGCAGCGGGCTGTCCTTGCGGAAGGCGCGCATCCCCTCGGGCGTTGCGGGATAGCCGTGTTTCCGGATCGCCTCTCGTGCCTCGACGATCGAGCGCCGCGGCGTTTCGCCGTAGAGGCCGATATGCATAGTCCCGCCCGGTTTCAACAGGTCGGTCAGCACCTGCCAGCCGGTTTCCGGTTCTTCCATATGGTGCAGGACGCCGACACAGTGAATGTAGTCAAAGCTCCGGCCAAGTTTTTTCAGCTCAAGGATATCGGCCTGAATATGTGCGACGTTTTTAAGCCCGTACTTCTCGGCCTTGTCGATTGCGTAGGCAAGGCTGGCAGCGGTAATATCGATCGCGAGTATATCCGCCTGCGGAAAGGAGGCGGCCAACTGGCAGGATTCCCGGCCGGTACCGCAACCGGCGACAAGCGCAGTCGCCCCCGGCAGGCCCAACACCGCGCGATCCTGCTCCCGCCAGGTAAACTTGTTTTCCTCTAGCTCCCGCCAGCGCGGATACGGATAGCTTTCGTACATCTCCTTGACCTTGCTGGCAACGTTGTCGGCCTTGCCGATCTCGGTCGCGGCGGTCAGGGCCGCGGCGCGTTTTTGCAGCGCCTTGTATTCCGTGATATGCGCCGCAATCATCCCGGCCGTCTCGCCGTGTGCGAACTTTTCCTCCACGGCGCCGGCATTGGTCAAAGCATACAGCGGCTGGTAACAACCGAGGATCGCGATATCCTGCGCGGTCGCCGTGCCATCTAAAGCTCTGGTCTTGTACGTCTCCACCTGCTTCGCTTCCTTCTCGCCGATCTCGAGGATAAAATCGGCGTGAAAGGCATAGCGCGCCATGGCGCAGGTCAGCTTCAGGAGGTCAGCCGCCGGCAGGCGCGGCGATTTTTCGCCGGACTGCTCCAGCAGAAATGCGCGCAGGTTGACCATGAAACGCTCGAACGGCAGGAAGCACACCACGATCTGGCTGATGCCGAGGAGGAAATATTCGGTCAGCAGCGGCGAGAAATCGGTTACGCCGTCGAAGGGCTTGGCCCAGGGCAGCAGGCGTTTGCGCATGACATGCTGGAACAGGGCGATAAAACCGGGGTTGACCAGGAGCGCATTGCCCCAGAGCACATTTGCGCCGCCATATTCGAGATCCGGCGTACGCAGGCAGGCGAGGATCGCGCTTTCCACATTCGGGTTGTGGTGCGCGAAGTGCATGTCTCCCGCGAGGCGCAGGAATTTCTTCTTCGCGGACAGGCTTGCGTTATCTGTGTTGATGGCAAGCACGGCGTAGCCAATCGCCTCCATATGCTCGCCCTGTTCCTCCAGCAGGTCGGACATCAGCGACATTGCAATCGCGTCATTCTCGTTTTGCTGAAGGGCGTCGTCGATGTGGCGCACCGCGTCGTCATAGTCGTGGCGCGCAAGAGCCTCCCGCGCGAGCTCATGCTTTTGCGCGACGCTCATGCGGTCACGCTGCCGCCATCACGCGGTTGCGGCCAGCGCCCTTGGCCTGGTAAAGCGCGGCGTCGGCCCGGTCGATAAACTCGGTAATGCTTTCACCTGCTTTATACTGCGCGATGCCGATCGAGATCGTGATTGTGCCGAGCTTTTCGTTCGTCGATTTATTGACGAGCTCCTTCTGCTCGACATGGCGGCGCAGCGCATCGGCGACCTTCATGCCGGCCTCGATCGGCGTGGACGGCAGGAGGATGGCAAATTCCTCCCCGCCATAACGGGCGGCCATATCCTGGCCCTTGATGTTACTGACAAGGGTGCGTGCGACAAGCCGCAGCACCTGGTCGCCTGTCTGGTGGCCATAGACGTCGTTGAACTTCTTGAAATGGTCGATATCGAGCAGCATCAGGACAAAGGGGGTGTTTTCCTCGGTCGAGATATCGATGCCCTGCGCGATCGCGAGGTCGAAAGCCTTCCGGTTCGAAATGCCCGTCAGGCTGTCGGTCGTGGCTTCCTTTTTGACAGTATCGAGATACTGCTTCAACTCCATCACCTGTTGGGAGGAAGTATTGAGCTCGCTTTCCAGCTCTCGGTTCTTTTCAACCATCTTCTGGGTTTCGCTGAGGATGCCGGCGATCACGGCGGTGAAATCCTCCGCGCTCGTCGCGTCACCCATCTTCTCGCTGGCGCCATCGAGCTGCTGGCCGTATTCGGCGGTCGCGCTTGTCGCGGAGCGGAGCATCGTCGCCAGCTGTGCGATCGAGCTTTGCACCTTGTCGTTCGCCTTGCTAACGGCGGAATCCTGGGACTGCGCGCTCAGGTAGCGGTTATATACTTTCTGGCACGCTGCCTCATCCTTCGGCCCCTCGATCGCATCGAGCGCGCGGACGATTTCCGGGTCGCCGTCAAAATAGCGGTACCAGAGTTCATAAAAATGCGGGGTGGATGGAAGCGCGAGCTCGTCGAGCTTTTCCAGCGTCATGATGGTCAGCGCGCGGGAACGCTCGGATTTGTGGACGCGCGCGGCGGTTGTCGGTTCTTGGGCCATTATCCTGCATATCCTTTGCTGGCGGCCGCGGGTCGGTCTTCCGCGATCGTATAGGGTTGTGAGATTTCGAGAACGCGTCGCACCTTGGCAAGGTCGAAAGCGTCATTGGTGCGAACGCCGGTTTCCATGTCGATCCAGGTCACATAATCCTTCGCCACCTGTGCAATCGTCTTGAGCTGCTGCGCGACATTGTCTGGATTAAGGCCGCCCGCATAGCCGCAGAAGTGCCCCGGCAGCGGTGCGTCCCAGCTCTCCGGCGTTATGCCCCTGCCTGCTGAGTCGTCGTAGAGAACCGCGTGGTTGGGTATGTCGGCCAGCAACGGCAGCAGGCTTTGCTTGTCGCGGCCATACTGGATGATGAACTGGAATTGGGAATTTGCGCGCACGCGCGCGATAAGATCAGCCGGGTCGTATTTACCCTCGACCGCGCCGAATTTCAGGTTCAGCTGAATACGCTTATAACCGCTCATGAGCCCCTGAATGTCATTGTCGCCGCGGATAAAGCCCAGCAGCGCCTCGTCGCACAGGTGCATCGCCGTATTCAGCTCGCGGCCGAGCGCGGCCAAGCTGCGGATCCACTCATATTTCGGGAAGCGGGGCGTACCGGCTCGCGCGGGCAGCAGCAGCACAGCCCATTCGGCGAAGGGAAATTCGCGTGACAGCTCGACCAGATCTTGCGGATTGATAGCGTCGTCGGCGCCGGTGATCGAAACAAATTTAAGATGCATAAGTACCTGAAATCCCCTTGAACAATTTAAATAGTGTAGCACCAAAGCAAAAACAAATAACAGCCCCTCAAACATGCCCACTTATGCTCATACAATAGTTAAGCCCTTGAACCTGTTTGTGTTTGTTGAATTATTTACCGTATTGCTTTATACTGTTTCTAAATTGGGCGACTCCGGAAAAACAACGACGGATTGACCATGCATTTCCCGCGTTACACGACGACAGATTTAAGGCGCAAATTCAAGGCGGCGGCCATCGCATCGACGGTGATGTTCAGCCCGCTCGCGCTTGCCGCACAGGTGCAGGCACCCGTTATCCCGGAGTCGGAAAATAGCGCGGTTGTCGTCAACAACGCGCCTCCGCCGGAAAGCGAACCCGTTCCCCTGCCGCACCGCTTCACGCCGCTCGGTGCCTTCTCCCCGCTGTTTTCGACTGCTGACGAGCGTTCGCGCAATATCTTTTTTGCGCAGACCCCCGAGACCATAGCCGAGTACAGGACACTGACGAACAGCGCACAACGCGGGCCGCTGACACGTGCGGAACTGGCTGCAATTGCCGACATCAAAAAAGCCGCCGCGCCGGATGCCAAGAAATATAAGGTGTCGCTTGCCGTCGCCGCCACGCTGCATTTCGCGGCACGCCAAACCGTAACAGAGTTCGAGGCACTTGTGACGCGGCTGCAGGAAAATTCGGGCAACGTCATGAATGTGTCGCCCGCGCGCCTGCGTGGCGACCAGATTTACAAATTCGATGTCTCCACCTGGCTCTACCTAATGAAAACGCATGGGCCGCAGCATGGCATGGGCTTCTTTGCCAACAAGATCGACGTGTCCGCGCCGCTGCTGAATGCGCAGGGACAGATGACCGTGAAGCTGTTCGTGGAGGACCCCGCTGTCCTGCGGCAGATCATCGCCATGCGGACCAACCCGCGCATTTCCACGCTGCTTGGCGCGGAATATGTGGCGCATGAAGCGGAGGTGCCGAAAACAGCTTATAAAGGCATGAATTACAGCTTTGACCCGCAGGTCGCGGCCGCTCAGACGGCGCTCATGACGATCGGCTTCGACCTTGGCATTCGCGGCGCGGACGGCGTGCGCGGGCCCTTGACGACCGCTGCGCTGAAGGAATTCACGCAGATGAGCCAGCCGCTTCTCGCGCCGGGGCAAACCATCGACCAATACCTCCAGGCCGCCGCCCGTCAGGCGGTCGAAGATTCCGCGAGATATGCGACCGCCTATGACGCGATTACGCCGGCAACCACTTTTGCCGTGCGCCATGCATCGAAACTGGCGGGCGTCGATTTCGGCTACCTCATGCAGTTGGCAAATGCGGAAAGCGGCTTTGATGTGTCGGTCGGCGCATCGACCTCCTCGGCGACCGGGCTGTTCCAGTTTATCGACAATACCTGGCTGGCCTCTCTCTATACCCATGGCGCGAAGCACGGCTTGGGCGATATCGCAAGCAAGGTCGAAGTCGAGCGCAATGCCGCAGGCGAGATCAAGAAGGCATGGATCAGCGATCCGCTGGTGGAGAAATACGCGCTCGGGCTGCGCACGGATCCGCGCATCATGGCGCTGATGGGGGCGGAATTCGCGAAGGAAAACCGCGAGAACCTGCAGGCCGCGCTGCCGCGCCGCGAAATCACGCGCACCGACCAGTATCTTGCCCATTTCCTTGGCTCCGGCCAGGCGGTCAACTTCATCTCCCGGCTCGACCGCAACCCGGATGCCGCTGCGAAATCCGCCTTCCCCGCCGCGGCCAGCGCGAACCACAATGTGTTTTATAAGCGCAGCGGCGTCGCGCGCTCGCTGGAAGAGGTTTACAACCTGTTCAAGCAGAAGTTCAACAGCACCTTCTTCGACGCGCCCGCGCCGCCTCAGCCGCAGCGCGTTTCCCTTCCGCCCCCGCGTCCGCCCGGGCTGTAATTCCGAGCAAGTCGAGCCACTTGGCGAATAACATTGCTATTCGCGCCCATCGGCGTATGATGGATATATTCGAGTTTTTAGTACTGACTTGTTTGTTTTGCCTTTTGAGGCCTTCTTCCAGGACAACGCTGCTTTCGAATAAGGACGACGCAAAATTCTTTGCGTGCCGCCTTTGCGCATAAGCGCGACCACGAACGGGCTCATGCCCCAAGGACACCCAAAATGGATACCCAGACCCAAAACCGCGCAGTAAGCGCCGGCCAGACCGAACCCACGCGCGCTGCGCCCGCCCGCTTCCGCCAGGACAAGTTTCGCAGCACGCTGCACCTTGCCTGTTTCCAGCCCACCGAAAATAAAACGGATCAAAAGTAACTGACAACGGATGGGGGTGGCGCGATGAAAGCAAAACAAGACTTCACCCGCGCCGCCCGCCGCCCCTCCGCCGCCTCCGTCGCAAAAAAATCCGCGCCCCCGCGCGGCCAGGGCCACACTCAATCCTTCGCACCAGCCCCGCCCGCGCCAACAGGGCCGGCTCCGCCCATGCCGAAATCCATGCAAGGCATGCAGATGCCAAAAGTGCCAGTTGGTTGGAAGGCGCCGCAACAGCCACCCCAGTCCATTCCCGAAAAGATCGTGGAACAGGAAACAGAAAAAAATCCCAAATAACTTTTGAAGCGACGACACATTTATTATTGTGCAGCGCAGAACATTGCGCGCGGAATTCCGTCCATTCATTCTGACAATTTCATTCTGTATTGACCTTTAAGTCCCCCCGTCCAATTATACATACCAGAATCAAACCAATACAAAAAACGGCGCCCGCCTGATGCGGGTTTTGGTTCGGGGGTGTGTAGAGTCTATCTTAACGCTATAAGAAGGAAGGCTACACAATGGGAATTCGCAGCGCGATCGTGAAAGCGGTCAAGAAACAGATGCCGCCGATCTCGGCGACCGAGAAAGAGGCGCTGGCCTCCGGCACCGTCGGCTGGGACGGGGAGCTGATGAGCGGCAGCCCGAACTGGGACAATCTTTTCAAATACGAAAAGGCGGAACTGACCGCTGAAGAGCAAGCCTTCCTCGACGGCCCGGTTGAAAAACTGTGCAAGCTCGTCGACAACTGGGAAATCCAGAAAACAAACGACCTGCCTCCCGAAGCCTGGAAGATCATCAAGGAAGAAGGCTTCATGGGCCTTGAGATTCCGAAAGAGTATGGCGGCAAGGGCTTTTCCTCGAAGGCGCATTCGGCCGTCGTGATGAAGCTCGCCTCGCGCTCGATCACCGCTGCCGTCACTGTCATGGTCCCGAACTCGCTCGGGCCTGCCGAGCTGATCGGCGCCTATGGCACGCAAGCGCAGAAAGATTACTACCTTCCCCGCCTCGCCAACGGCACGGAAATCCCCTGCTTCGCATTGACCGGCCCCGATGCCGGCTCTGACGCCGGCAGCATTCCCGACCGTGGCGTTGTCGTGAAGAACGAAAAAGGCGAACTTGGCATCCGCCTCAACTGGGAAAAGCGCTACATCACGCTGGGCCCCATCGCCTCGCTGATTGGTATGGCATTCAAGCTGGAAGATCCCGACAACCTGCTCGGCAAGAACCAGAAAGACCTCGGCATCACCGTCGCGCTTGTTCCGCGCGACACCCCGGGCATCGAGATCGGCGACCGCCACGCGCCGATGGACCTGCCGTTCCACAACGGCCCGAACAAGGGCAAGGACGTTTTCGTCCCGATCGATGCGATCATCGGCGGCCCGGAGAAAGCCGGCAAAGGCTGGGCGATGCTGATGGAAAGCCTCGCCGTCGGCCGCTCGCTGTCGCTGCCCGCGCTCTCGACCGCGGCTGCGAAACTGTCGTCTTACGCGACCGGTTCGTATTCCCGCGTCCGCAAGCAATTCGGTACCTCAATCGCCAATTTCGAAGGCATCGAAGAGCCCCTCGCCCGCATGGCCGGCCTGACCTACCTGATGAACGCGGCGCGTGAAGCGACGCTGCAGATGGTCGATGCCGGCGAGCGTCCTGCGATCCCCTCCGCTATTCTGAAATACCACCTGACGGAAGGCATGCGGACGATCGTCAACGATGCGATGGACATCCACGGCGGCAAGGCTGTATCGAACGGCCCGCAGAACATCTTCTCGACACTTTATAAAGGCATCCCGATCGCGATCACGGTCGAGGGCGCGAACATCATGACTCGCAACCTGATCATCTTCGGCCAGGGCGCCGTTCGCGCGCATCCTTACACGCTGAAAGAACTCGACGCTCTCGACGATCCGAACCCGAACAAGGCCTTCAACAAATTCACCAAAGTGCTCGCCGCCCATCTCGGCACCGGCGCGGTGAATGCTGTGAAGGCGATGATCCACGGGGCGACGGGCAGCCGCTTTGCGAAGTCGCCGAAGGGCGTCGACAAGGCGACGCGCAAGTACTACAAGCAGATCAACCGCCTGTCGGCTGCCTTCAACCTCGCGGCTAACGCCTCGCTCCCACTTGGCGGCAACCTGAAGAAGAAGGAACGCGTCTCTGCCCGCATGGGTGACGTGTACAGCCATCTCTACCTCGCTTCGACCGCTCTTTGGTACTTCGAGAAGAACGGCGCGAAGAAGGAAGAGAAAGTCCTGCTGGATTGGGCCGTGCAGACCTCGCTTGCCAAGGCTGAAAAAGCTCTCGACGACGCGCTGACGAACCATCCGCTTAAGCCGACCCGCCTCGTGAAACACATCGTGTTCCCGCGCAAGCTGCTGACCGCAGCCCTCGCCGTGGGCACTGCTGTCGCGGCCTTTACGGTTGCGCCGGTTGTGGCGATTGTCGGCGCGGTTGCGACTGTGGGCGCCGCACTGTTCATCAAGGATCACCAGAACAAGGTGCCTGGCGATTATCTTGACCGGAAAGTGGCGGACACTATCCGCGTCCCGGGAGAAGTGCGCGACAACCTCACCCGTGGCGTGTTTAAGCCGACCGACGAGCAAGAACCGCTCGGCAAGCTGGAAATGGCTTTCAAGCTGTCGACAGAGGTCGATCCGCTCGAGAAAAAACTCTACCTTGCGACCAAAGCCGGCACCATCTCGAAAGAGCAGCCCCGCGCTGCGATGCTCGAGGCTGCCGTCGCCAACAACGTCCTGAGCGCGGACGAAGCGGCGAAGGTGAAGGAAATGGACCGCCTGCGCCGCGCCGTCATCGAAGTGGACGCTTTCCCCCAAGTGAAGCCCGCGCCCGCTTCTAATGACGCACCGAAGGCGACGCCCGCTGCACCGCCAAAGGCCGCGTAAATTTAGGTACGAGCCAACAAAAAAGCCCGGCGGTTATGCACCGCCGGGCTTTTCTTTTAGGCTGTAAATTTACCTGCGCAGGTCGCGCTCGAGCACCCGGCGGTTGATGTCGTCGGCCAGTTCCACGCCGTTACCTATAAACGGCACGATAATCCGTGCACGACCGGTGCCTGAGAGGATGATGCTGGAATAGCCAAACAGCATGCCGACCGGTGAGCGCATCAGCTCCACCCCTTCCAGCCGGTTATAGGGCATGGAAACGACCTCCTGGTTAAATACGCCACCGCCGATAATCACGCGGTGATCGGTCGCTGCGAGCATCATGTAACGCTTCGTCGTGAAGGCTGTAAGCAGCAGGATCCCAGCCACGATGGCAAGGTAGATTGCCATTGCGGCCGCGTAAAACAACGCCAGAGCCGCCGCCAGCAACATAACGATGCCCTTCCAATAAATGCCGGGGCTGATATCGGCGATGCCAATAAGTGTCTCCCCCGGCAGTAAAAGGCTCGATATGGAATATTTCTTCTCGGTTATCAGGTAATCGTCGTCGAGATATGAGACGGGACGCATGTGTACCTCCTTGTGCCCAGCTGCCCTGCGGGCGCTTCTACCAAGCCAAGTCTTATGTACCGCAGCCGGTTCCCCCGCGTGCCTGATTTCGATAACTCCGCCTGCCGCGGCGCACCATAAGCGCGTTGAAATCAATAACCATTCGCCCTAATATCGTTTCAGGGAAACTTCCTTCCCGCCGCTCCTTAAAGGTGAAAAATGACCAATTCGGCCCCGCAGACGAAACCGCAGAAGACGGTGACGCTGACCGATAATGAAACGGGCAAAACCTACCAGTTTCCGGTACTGGACGGTTCTGTTGGCCCCCGAGTCATTGATATCCGCAAGCTCTATGCCGAAACCGGGATGTTTACCTTCGACCCCGGTTTCACCTCGACAGCAGCCTGCGAAAGCGGCCTGACCTATATCGATGGCGACAAGGGGGTGCTTTTGCATCGCGGCTATTCAATCAAGGAACTTGCGCTCAAGAGCGACTTCCTGGAAGTCTGCCACTTGCTCCTGTACGGTGAGCTGCCCGACGCGCAGCAGAAAAAAGACTTCCAGAACAACATCACGCACCACACGATGGTGCATGAGCAGATGCAATTCTTCTTCCGGGGCTTCCGCCGCGACAGCCACCCGATGGCCGTCATGGTCGGCGTTGTCGGCGCGCTCTCGGCCTTCTATCACGACAGCCTCGATATCGACGATCCCAAGCAGCGCGAGATCGCGGCGCATCGCCTGATCGCCAAAGTCCCGACGATTGCGGCGATGGTCTATAAGTACTCGATCGGCCAGCCGTTCATGTATCCCCGCAACGATCTCAGCTTCGCGGAAAACTTCCTCTACATGACGTTCGCTGTGCCGTGCGAGCCTTACAAGATCAACCCCGTGCTGGCGCGCGCGATGGATCGCATCTTCATCCTGCATGCGGACCACGAACAAAACGCGTCGACGTCGACCGTTCGCCTTGCCGGTTCCTCCCGCGCGAACCCGTTCGCCTGCATCGCCTCTGGCATCGCTTCCCTCTGGGGCCCCGCGCATGGCGGCGCGAACGAGGCTGTGCTGCAGATGCTGCACCAGATCGGCGACAAATCGCGCGTGCCTGAATTCATCAAGCGTTCCAAGGACAAGAACGACAGCTTCCGCCTGATGGGCTTCGGCCACCGCGTTTATAAAAACTACGATCCCCGCGCGGAAATCATGCGCGACACCTGCTACGAAGTCCTGAACGAACTCGGCATCAAGGACCCGCTCCTGGATTTGGCGATGGAGCTCGAAAAGGCGGCACTGGCGGACGAATACTTCATCGAGAAGAAGCTGTATCCGAACGTAGACTTCTATTCCGGCATCATCCTGAAGGCGATGGGCTTCCCGACGAACCTGTTCACGGTGCTGTTCGCCGTGGCAAGGACGGTTGGCTGGATTTCGCACTGGAACGAGATGATCCAGGAGCCTACCCAGAAAATCGGCCGCCCCCGCCAGCTTTATACGGGTCCGGTCGAGCGTCCTTACGTGGCCGTCGAAAAACGCTGATCGGCACCGATTTCAGGGAACCATAATTCATTGCGCCGCGTTTAATGGCGCGTTTCAGGTGTAAATAAACATAACAGGAGATACCAGATGAAAACCCAGATCCTCGCGACCTCACTTGTCGCGCTCGCGCTCGCCTTTGCGGCCCCCCATGGAGCGCAGGCGCTCGAGCTCGGTGTCGGCACGAAAAACTCGGCCACCGTCGGCGTTGGCGGCGTGGTCGGTGGCACGACGGATGCGGTCACCGGCGCGGCGCGCACGGGCGTCAATACCGGCCTCGATACCACGGCTCAGGTCGGCTCGAATGTCGGCGGGACTGTGGACAGCACTGTTTCGACCGTCAACGATGTCGAGGCGAACGGCAAAGTCGACGCAGATGTGGATACGACCGTCGATGTCAAAGCGCATGAAACGACAGATCTTCGCGCCAATGCTGATGCGCAAACCAATGCCGACCTGAAGGCAGTGGAAGCCAGCCGCGCTGCCGCGACCGAAGAAAAGCATGATGCAGCCCCGGCAAAAAAAGCCAAAAAAAAGACCGTCCAAAAGAAGAAAGCCGCTCAGCCTGCTGCAGCCAAAGCCAAAGGCAGCACCGCAACGGATGCCGACCTGGATGCGAAAGCAGCCGCGGCCGCCGAGGCTGAAGCCGATGCGGATGTCGCCGCTGGAGTAACGGTCGGCGCAGATGTTGACACGAATCTCGGTGGCGGATCGCTGCTGGGCGGACGCATCCGCACGAACAGCAACGCGCGCGTGAACAACTAAGCCCTAATACCAGACGGAAAAGGTGCGGTGCGCGGGCTTTTCGTAGATACCCGCCTCATAGCCCCGATTCCAGAGGATATGGTCGAGATTGACTGAATTAACGCGGATGCCCTCACGGGTGTCCGCGTTTTTCATGAGCTCGACAGCGTGGATCGCCGCGGCCCTGATCTCTGTTTCTTCCGGGGATCCGGCATCGAGCGGCACGCCGCGGAAAATCTTGTCTTGGAGCGCCGGCGCGTATTCGACCAACCCGTCGCTATGCAGCACATGGGCAACCATGTTGTCGGAGAAAATGGTAAGGGCGTTCATGTCGGTAAAGCCCGCCGGCGCCGCGCCCTGCAGCGCGAGATACATATCGGCCGCCAGAATCTGCGCACGCTTGAATACCGGCACCGCCCTGCCCTTATAAACCGCGACATCGGCAAAAGTCGGCCAGGTTGCGACCTGCTCGACTAGAGCCACTGCCGAATTGCCGCATGCTTCCAAGAGGTTTAAAACCTTGCCGCCATATTCGCTCTCAATGCGGCGTCCGGTCTCGTTCAGATGCAACGCAAAAAGCCTCATGAGCTCGTCGAGACGCGTGCGACGGCCGACCGGCACGTTAAAAACATCGTGGCAGTCGGCGGCCGATACTCGTGACCATTTATCCGCATTATCCAGCCGCTCGTCGAGGAAGGCCTCTTTCAACGCGCCCGCGATGACTGTGTATTCAAGTGGGATCTCGGCCTCCTGCGCGACCTTGAAGTACCCGGATCCGAAGTTAATGCTGTCAAGCGCCAGCACATAGGCAGCTGTTTGTTCCGGGTTATCGGGAATGATAAAGTGATTAGCCGGGTCAAGCGTGGTCACCACCGGATATTTTGCCAGCAGAGCCTTCGTGTAAGACGGGATTTTGGTGGCGTGAATACGAACGAAATCAGCTTCCGCCATTACGGCGGCCGCGGCCTGCCTGACCTGGTCCGGGATGCTCGTCACTCCACCGTCTCCCGCCCGAGCCAGTCGAGCACTTTTTCGCCGATTTTATAATCATACAAGTCGCTATGTCCCGCACCCTCGACAGAGACAAACTCCTTGGGGTGGTTGGCGGCTTCGAACAGCTTTTGCCCCAAACGATAAGGAACGATGCCGTCGACCGTGCCATGAACGATCAACAGGGCCGATTTGACATCCTTGATTTTGTCGATGCTATCGAAACGGTCCTGCATGAGCATATCGACGGGCAGAAAGGGGTAAGCAATCTTTGCAACATCTGCGGCGCTGCTGAAAGGCGCTTCAAGAACAAGGCGCGGAGGCTGGAACTCGCGCGCCATTTCGACGGCAACACCGCTACCAATGCTTTCCCCGTACAGGATTAATTGCGCGGTGGAAATACCCTGGTCGGCGAGGTAACGGACGCAGGCGCGCGCATCGTCGTATAGTCCCTTTTCAGTTGGCTTCCCGCGGTTGCCGCCGTATCCACGGTATTCGCACAGCATGACGCCATACCCCCTTTTCAGGTAAATCGCTGCGCGCGGAAGCCGGTGGCTGATATTGCCGCCGTTGCCGTGAAAATAAACAATAACTTTTCCGGTAGTATCCGCGGGCGGCGCATACCAGGCGAGATTTTCCAGGCCATCGGCAGTCTTAATTTTAAGAGACTGGAATTTCAGCGCTTCAGGGAGCTTCGGGTCGCCGAGATCGGCGGTCGGAAAATATTGCAGGCTGCGCTGCCCCCAGTAAACCGCAAGCAGGACAAGGCCGTAAATCACGGCCAGCGTCAGCACGAGGCGGACGATGACAATCATGCCGTTTCCTTCATCAGGCTGCCATAGAGCCGCGCGTATGCCCCGCTGGCACCAAGCAGTTCTGCGTGGCTGCCGCTTTCGATGATGCGGCCATGTGACATGACATAGATGATGTCAGCATTCATGATGGTCGAGAGACGGTGTGCGACGACAATGGTCGTGCGCCCCCTCTGCAGTCGCTCGAGCGCCATCTGCACCAGCCGCTCGGAGGTGGCATCGAGGGCCGAAGTCGCTTCATCCAGCAGCAGGATTGGCGCATTGCGCAGCATGGCCCGCGCAATCGATATGCGCTGGCGCTGCCCGCCGGAGAGCTTTACCCCGTTCTCCCCGACACGCGTATTATAGCCTTCCGGCAACTCGCTGATAAAATCATGCGCAGCGGCAAGTTTGGCTGCCTCGACTACCTGCTCATCAGTTGCCCCGGGCGTCCCATAGGCGATGTTTTCGCGGAGCGTGTCGCTGAAGATTGCGACTTCCTGGCTGACAAGTGCCATGCTGCCGCGAAGAGACCTGATCGTCACATCCCGGATATCGGCGCCCCCGATCCGGATTGCACCTTCCTGCACGTCATAGAAGCGCGGGATAAGGTTGAGTATGGTCGATTTGCCCGCGCCCGACTCTCCCACCAGGGCAATTGTCTGTCCGGCTGGCGCCGTAAAGCTCACATCGTGAAGCGCCTCCGCGCCATCCGCATAACGGAACGTGACATTCTCGAAGACGACCGTGGGCGTTGCGGTTACAAGCTCGGTCGCGCCCGGCCGGTCCACGATGTCGGGGGGCGTATCCATGACGCCGAAAAGCCGCTCGAGCGCCGCAAGACCCATTTGCATGACATTGCTCAGGCGCGCGAGGCGCTTCATGGGCTCAAACGCCATGATGAAGGCGGCGATAAACGAGAACAGCTTGCCGGCCGTGCTCTCCCCCGCCATGACCTGCGTGCCGCCATAGACGATGATGGTGACGATCGCAAGCCCGCTCAGCAGCTCGCCGATCGGGGCGAGGACGGCGGAAATGCGGAAGGAGCGGTTCATGAACTTGTTGATGCGCTCGATAGTGCCGTGGACGCGCTCCGTCTCGAAAGATTCCGCGCCGTATGACTTGATGTGCCGCGCGCCCTGGAACGCCTGCCCCAGCATGCTGGTAAGATCTCCAATGCTGGTCTGCGTGTTCAGGGCCGCCTTGCGGATCTTCTTGCCCAGCAGCGCGACCGTCCACGCAGACACCGGGAATACAAACAGCGAAATCAGCGCCAGTTTCCAGTCCTGGTAAAACATCACGCTGATCAGGAACAGGACTGTGAAAGTATTTTTGCCGAGTCCCGTCAGGGATTCCGTGACCGCCGTGCGGATGAGGCCCACATCCGAGATAAACCGCGACATCAGCTGGCCGCTCTGGTTGTTGTGGAAAAACGCCAGATCAGCGCGCACGAGGTGCGAGAACAGGTCACGCTGCATATCGCTCACCACGCGCTGGCTAAGCGTGTTCATGAGCACCGTCTGGCCATATACTGCGGCGCCGCGCAGGATGAACACGCAGAGCACTGCGATCGCGACCGGCCAGAGCATGTTGTGGGATTTATCCGAAAACACCTTGTCGATGATGGGCTCAAGGAGCTTCGCCATCGCCCCTGTCATCGCGGCCGATACCAGCATGAGCAGCACCGCCCAGAAGACCTTGCCGAGGCGCGGCAGCAGGTACGATCTCGCCATGCGCTTGATCATCGGCATCGAGGCGGAAATAGGCTGTTTGGCGACAGGGGGCTTGGGCTGGTTAGACAAGGAGTTTCCGTTACTTGTTAACAGTCTAGAAAACCGTGTTATAGTACAGTAATCGGGGAATTTAGCACAATTCCAGACTCTGTAAACAATAACATAATAATCGCGCACGGGGTTTTCTATGTTCGGAAAAGACAAAAAAGCGCCGGCCGAACCGCCCGCTGCCAGCCATGGCCTGAAAGCCGGCGCAGACGAAAAAGTGCATATGTCGGCCCCGCCGCGCATCGGTCTTGCGCTTGGCTCCGGCCTCGCCCGCGGTTTCGCGCATCTTGGCGTCGTGCGTGCGCTGAAGCGTCACGGCATAGAGCCGACAATTATCTCCGGCACATCCATGGGGGCGCTCGTCGGCGGCGCATACCTTGCCAACCGGCTTGATGCCGTCGAGGAATGGGCCTACACGCTGACAAAGTTCAAAGTGCTCTCATATCTCGACTTCCGCGTCAAAGCTTCGGGGCTGATCGGCGGCGAGCGGTTGATGAAGCTGATGCTGGACAATTTCGGCGATATCCGCGTGGAAGACCTGCCGCACCCCTTTATCGCCATTACCGCGGATCTTGTCACGGGCCACGAGGTGTGGCTGCGTAAAGGCCGCTTGGTTGATGTGATGCGGGCCTCCTTCTCGCTACCCGGTATCTTCCCGCCGATGCACATGAACAATCGCTGGCTTATTGACGGCGCACTGGTCAACCCCGTCCCCGTCTCCGCCTGTACGGCAACGGGCGCGCGCATGACGATCGCGGTGAACGTGTCCGGCGACATCATCGGCAAGGCGCGGCGTCCGGGCGATACGATCCCGACGGTCGCCGGTTTTGACCTGTTGAATTTTGACGGCCCGCAGCAGCTTGAAGAAGCAAAAAAGGCGAGCCTGATACAGCGCGTCTTCCGCCGCGAGCCGAACAGCCCGAGCATTTTCGGCGTCATGGTCTCGGCGTTGAACATCGTGCAGGACCGTCTCGCGCGTTCCCGCCTGGCAGGCGACCCTCCGGACGTTTTGATCGTGCCGCGCATCGGCCATATCGGGTTGATGGAGTTTGATCGCGCGGAAGAACTGATTGCCGAAGGCGAAGCCGCGGTCGAGCGCGCGATGCCGGATATCAAGGCCGCCTACTCCGTGCTCTGCACCAACTACACGGAAGATGACGGCGTGCCGGATTACCCGACCTAAACGTTACCTGAAAGTTATTCCTTCATCCGCGCGCGTTCGCGTTCACGAAGGGCGGCTTCGGGCGTCTGCCAGACGAGGCTGTCCAGTACCCAGTTGGGGCGGATGCCTGCATAGCCCTGGGCCAGATGCTCCATCGTCTTGCGCTTTTGCTCCGCGCTCATGCCTGCCTTGAATGCGCTTGCATGTATGCCGGCTGTGATGAACGCGGTATCAAGATCAACGCTGACTGCGCCCGCGATATCGTGCTGCATGGAATCCCCGATGACCAGGATGCGAGACGGGATAACATCGTCGAACAGGCCGAGCGCGTAGCGGAAAATCGTTTTATGCGGCTTGCCGATCAGGTGCGACGCGCCGCCGAGATCATGATATCGCTTGGCAACAGCGCCGGGGCCGACAGCGCGCTCGTGCCCGTAGACCGTCACGGTATCGGGGTTGGCGCAGATGGCCGGCAGCCGTTTTGCAACGCCCTTTTTAAGAATGGGATCGAGGTCTTCGACCTTCATCTTCGGGGAGTCGAAGCTGGTGATGAGAATAAACTGGGCTTCCTCGATATCCGACACGACTTCGATATCCAGACCGTCGAGAAGCGCGCGGTCATTGTCGCGCGTGATGAGGTAGCATTTCCGGCCGAGGTTCTTGAAGGGGCCGTCTTCTTGCTTCTTCAACCCCTGCCAGGTCACCTCACCCGCAGAAACGACGTCCTTGTAGAGCGACGGCTTGATGCCCAGCTTCTTCAGCCGCTCGACGTTGTCTTCGGAACGCTTTGAGGAGTTGGATAGAATAACCACCTGTTTCTTGCGCTGCTTGAGGTGGTTGAGTGTATCGATGACGCCGTCATAAGTCTGGAGCCCGTTATGCAGCACGCCCCACTGATCCATAATGAATCCGTCGTAGCTGTCCATCAGCTCGTAGAGCCCCTGGCAGAACATCATGGATGACATGCGGTCTTCTCCCCCTGGCGCAGGCTGTCGAAACAGGTTTTAAGCTTTTGAATCTCTGCGCGTTTCTCATCATCAGTATAAGGAATTTCCTCGGCCTGTATAGCCCATACGGGCCGCGGCCAGGCAGCGTCGTTTTTGTAGCGCCCGAAGATATGAACATGGAGCTGGGGCACCATATTGCCAAGCGCAGCGGTGTTTATTTTGTCTGGAGCGTAAAGCTGCTGGATCGCCCGCTGTGCGAGGGCAATCTCGCCGGTCAGCGCGGTTTGGTCGGCAACCGAAAGCTCGAACATTTCCCGAATCCCTTCGCGGCGTGGCACCAGGTAAAGCCACGGCCAGGTGCGGTCGTTTTTCAATGAAACACGGCACAGCGGCCAGTCCTCAATGAAATGCGAGCTGTCGGCAAGACGATGGTCGAGCGTAAAGGTCAAGGGAGGCATCCTCTGGGTTTTTCCCATGTTATCTGATGAATATGGCTGCAAAAAAGACAAAAAATGGTTAACATCGGCATGTTACCGCATATAGGGGGCGTTATTGAAAACTTTCGTTACTTTCAGCGTCGCGCTGGCGGCGATGTGTTTGACGGTTTCCTTTCCGGCAAAGGCGGCCGATCCTTTTGCAGGCGAAAGCTCGTCCTTTTACGCAACGCTCGATGATTACGCGCGCGACAAACGTGGCATTACTGTCATTTCCGACCGTATCGATGAGGTGCTCAAAGTGGAGCCCCAGCAGCTTCCCCTCGCCTTTACCTGGGCGAAAAACAAGGCGATCGGCGCCACCGACCCGTCGAAAGTGAACGGTCTTTATTTCATGCCGTATTCGGATCTCGCCCGGCGCACGGCGCGCGGGCTGCCGAAAACAGGCAAGAACTTTGCACCGACCTCCCTCGAGGCGCTTCAGGCACTGCTCATCTTTGAAGCCATTACTGCCGCCGATTTTGCGCGCTGCAAATCCGCAGCGGACAAAACTGTCCTTCCCTGGATAGTTGAACCCCGCGCGAAGATGCTCGACTATGTTTACGGCCTGTTGACCCCGCAAGAAATAGAAGCAGTCTGGACGAATGCACTGAACATGGAGGCCGCGACGGGTGCGCGACCGGCCAATACCGAAGTCTGCTCCAACCAGCTCGCCGTTGATATGACTTATGGCGATCATCCGCAGGCGAAAGTGACCCCCGAATTCATTTCGGCGCCGGAGTGGGAAAAGCTGCGCGCGTCGGTGCGCGAAAAAACGCTTAACGGGTGGAAGCTGCATTACAGCATGCTGCCAAAGGCGCAGTGATCCACCCGCGCCTCCGCAAATCTGCCTATGCGCCTGAGAAGGATTTTATTCCGGAGCCGGGACAAGCCCGGGAAATCGCTCCACGCCTGCTGTGGAAGCGGCTGCCGCTCCCTTTTGATCTCGATCATGTCAACATCTGGCTGATCGAAGGGGAAAACGGATATTCCATCATCGATGCGGGATTCAACAACGAGGTATCAACCACAGCTTGGGACCAGGTTTTCGGCGACATCTTCGCAAAAAAGCCTGTGGAAAGAATTTTTATCACGCATTTCCACCCTGATCACCTTGGTCTCGGCGGCTGGCTGGCTCATAGAACGGGCCTGAAGCTGCAGATGACCGCGCACGAATACGGCATGGCAGACTGGCTGACAGATGATGCGAAGGCGAAGGATCTTGAAGCGCTCTACGAAACCTATTACCGCGGCGCCGGGATCGAAGGCGAGACACTTGCAAGCCTGATGGGGCGGCGTTTCACCTACAAGAAAATCGTTAGCGCCCTGCCCCGCGACTATATCGAGGTGAAACCCGGCGAAATCCTTCCCTTGGGCGACCGCAACTGGAAGGTCATCGACGGCTACGGCCACAGCCCGCAGCATGCAAGCCTTTACTGCGCGGAAGACAAATTATTTATTGCGGGCGATATGATCCTGCCGGATATCAGCCCGAACATCAGCCTGTTCCCCGACAGCTTCCAGTCACGTAACCCAGTTGCTGCTTACCTGGAAACCCTGGCGCGCATTCGGGATACGGTGCCAGACGATGTACTGGTGCTTCCGTCCCATGGCGCGCCGTTCCGTGGCTTGCATCAACGCGCGGGCGAGTTGATCCTCCACCACGAACGCCGGTTGCAGAAGCTGCGCGATGTATTGAAAGCGGGTGGTCCCATGACCCCCCTCGACGCGGCACGCGGCCTCTTCGCCCACCGCTCGATCGAGCGCGCTCACGATATGTTCTTCGCGGTCGGTGAAACGCTCGCACATTTGGTTTACGAAGTGAAAGAAGGGCGCGTGCGAGAGACTATGAACGGCAGTGTCACGCTGTACGCGTTATAACGGGTATTTAATTTCCAGGACTTCAATCGTTTCATTGCCGCCCGCCGCCTTGACCTCGACGCTATCCCCTGCCCGCAACTTCATAAGAGCGCGTGCAACCGGTGACAGCCAGCTGATTTTTCCCTCGGATGGGTTGGCTTCATCGACGCCCACGATCTTGACGGATGCTTCAGTATCGTCTTCCTTCACATAGGTAACGGTCGCGCCGAAGAAAACGCGATCCAGATTTTGCTGCTTCTTCGGGTCCACCACTTCGGCGGTTTCGAGCCGCTTGGTCAGGTAGCGCAAACGGCGGTCAATTTCGCGCAGGCGTTTCTTGCCGTAGATATAATCTCCATTTTCCGAACGGTCGCCGTTCCCCGCTGCCCAGCCGACGATCTCGGTCATTTTGGGCCGCTCTACACGCAGCAGGTGGTTGAGTTCGTCCTGCAGCACCTTGAAGCCCGCAGGCGTCATGTAGTTCTTGGTACTTGGCGGGATAACGTCTTCGACGTCGTCGAGGTCATCGTCGTCTGTATCGGTATTTTCTGTCGTGAATGCTTTACTCATGAGATGAGAATATCAGGGCTTTTCCGGATGTTAACTAATTTTCTTGCGTCTATGGCGATTGACTTAAATGTTCTGACAAATTAAACTCCTTTAGGTTTCAATAATCGCTCTGAAAAATGAACGGAGACATCGCACGATGCACATGCATTTCCACGCCCGCCGGGACAGCCTGTTCGACCCGCACCGCAACCCGATGTATCGCGCCGATTATCGTCCCACGGAATACAAAGTCCCCAAGATCACGCTCGACTTCCAGCTGGACGAGGAAAAGTCCATCGTCACCAGCCGACTTGAGGTCAATCGCAACCCCGCCCTTCCAAACGCAGGCGGCGCTCTTATCCTCGATGGCGAGGACATGAAGCTGACCTCGCTCAAGATCGTCGAAAACGGCGTGACACGTGACATGGATCGCAGCGAATATCAGGTGACCGACAAAAACCTGATCATCAAGAACCCACCCGCGCAGCCCTTTGCGCTCGAGATTGTGACGGAAGTAAACCCAAAGGAAAACACCGAGTTGTCGGGTCTTTATATGGCAGGCCCCGTTTTGGTCTCACAAAACGAGAGCCGTGGTTTTCGCCGCATCACCTATTCTATGGACCGCCCGGACAACCTTGCGACCTATGACGTGACGCTGACGGCGGACAAGGCGAAATTTCCGGTCCTGCTCTCGAACGGCAACGGTGATTTCACCAAAACGACAGACCTCGGCGACGGCCGCCACACCATCCACTGGGTAGACCCATGGCCGAAGCCGAGTTACCTGTTCGCGGTCGTCGCGGGCGATCTGAAAGTGTTGTCCGACACCTTTACCACCATGAACGGCCGCAAGATTGATCTGCGCATTGCGGTGCAGCCGGGTTACGAAGACAAAATCGACTGGGCGATGGAATCTATCAAAAAAGCGATGGCCTGGGACGAAAAGCGCTATGGCCGCGAGTATGACCTGGACGTATTTCATGTCGTCGCTGTCGATAAGTTCAATGCCGGCGCGATGGAGAACAAAAGCCTCAACGTGTTCAACGTCTCGACGCTTGTCGGCAATGCCGATACCTCGACCGATAGCGAGCTGATTTATATCGAGGAAGTCATCGGCCACGAATATTTCCACAACTATTCCGGCGACCGCGTGACGCTGCGTGACTGGTTCGAGCTGACGGTCAAGGAATCCCTGACCACCTTGCGCGAATTCCAGTTCATCGAAGATATGCACTCGAAGGGTATCAAGCGCATCGAAGATGCAACGAACCTGAAATCCGGCCAGTTTGTCGAAGATGCAGGGCCCACCTCCCACCCGGTGCGCCCTGACTATGTCGAAAAATTCGACAACATCTATAGCAGCACGATCTACGAAAAAGGCGCGCATGTGATCGGCATGCTGCCGACCCTGCTGGGCGAGACGAAATGGCGCGCGGCGATGGACGAATATTTTGACCGCATGGATGGTCAGGCGGCTACGGCGGATGACTTCGTAGGCATTATCGAGGAAATTTCCGGCAAGGACCTGACTCAGTTCCGCAAGTGGTACAGTCAGTCCGGCACGCCGCAGGTCAGCTACAGCGGAAACTACGATGCAGCGTCGCAGACCTACACGCTGACGCTAAATCAGATGACGCCGCCCACCGCCGATCAGGCGACAAAAGAAAACCTGCATATTCCGGTCGCCATCGGCCTTATCGGCCAGAGCGGCAAGGATATACCCCTGACGCTGAAGGGCGAAACGACGGCCGGCCCGACAACGCGCATCCTTGAACTGACAGAAGGCACCCAGACATTCACTTTCACCGGCGTGACCGGCCCGGTGGTGCCGTCGATCCTGCGTGAATTCTCCGCTCCCGTAAAGGTGACGACGGTGCCGAGCCAGGACGAACTCGTCTTCCGCATGGCGCATGACAGCGACCCCTACAATAAATACGAAGCGACCGAGCGGCTGATGATCAAGACGCTCAAAAACCTCATCAAGGATGCCCAGGATGAAATTCCGCTGAGCGTCCCCGCGGACTTCATCACGGCCTACGGCAACAATCTCGCCAATGCGCTCGAGGGTGACAAGAACTTCAATGCCATGACTTTGCAGCTGCCGCCTTCATCACTCGTGACGCAGGACCTGCCGGTGATTGACCCGGACGATGTGCGTGAAGCAACCAATTTCCTCAAGAAAACGCTGGCACAGCATTTCGAGCAGGAATTCCGCGAACTTTACAGGGCGACGACCCCGCCTGCGGGCGAGAAGTACGACCTGTCGCAGGAACAGGTCGGGCGCCGCGACATTCATAACCTCAGCCTTTCTTTCCTCGGGAGCCTGAAGACGCCAGAATTCGCTGCTGCGGCATATGACCAGTTCGCATCCGCGACAAACATGACCGAGCGTTACTCGGCGCTTGCCACGTTGTCGCGCATCCCGCCTTCCGGCGCCGCCGACACGCGGCAGATTGCGCTCGACGCCTTTTACGACCGCTACAAGGACAACCCGAACGTTGTCGAGAAGTGGCTTTCGCTTAATGCCTCCATATCAGACGGGAACCCTATCGAACGCGTCAGGACGCTTATGAAGCATCCAAGCTACGATGAAACCAACCCTAACCTCGTCTTTGCCCTCATCGGCGGCTTTATCAGCGGCAACAACTCGCTGTTTCATGACAAGAACGGCGAAGGCTATAAATTCCTCGCCGACACCGTGATCCACATGAATGGCGTCAATGCGAGCACGGCGACCGGGCTTGCCAAACGCTTTACCCAGTTCAAGCGCTACGACAACGAGCGTCAGGACCTCATGGTACGCGAAATGAAGCGCATCATGGAAACGCCCGACCTCGACGCAGGCATCAAGGAAGTGCTCGGCAAGGCGCTTGATACGGCAAAGAAAAAGCCAATCAACGACAATGCCGCAAAATTCGGCGGCGCTGCGAAAAAAGCAGGCTAATCAACGGTGATTTGACGCGAGGTCGATTTCGAGCCCGTCATAGGCGGGACGAATATGCGGCGGCAATTCGTCGCAAAGCGTCTGGTAATCCATATGCGTCGTCAGCACGGTCAAGTAGGTCATTTTGGGTTTAAGCAGCTCGACCCATTTGATGACGCGCTTCAGGTTCGCGTGAGTCGACACGCTGTCCTTGTGATAGGCAGCGGCGTCCACCATCCAGGTCTCAACCCCCCGCAATGCCTCCAATGATTTTTCATTCAGGTTGGCAACGTCGACGCTATACGCGAAGTTCCCGAAGCGGAATCCCAGAGATAAGCAGGTGGTGTGATCCTGCTCAAAACTCTCGATATCGATATCGCCGATCGTGAAACGGTCGTAGTTGCCAATCTCCTTCTTGGCCAGGAACTGGGTATAGATGCTGCCAAAAATGGGTTTGTACAGATACGGCCAGCGGCGCTCGATCTCGGCATGGGTCTCGGCGTTGGTATAGAGGTCCAGCAGGCGGTTGCCGTGATAGGCAATGGCCCGCAGATCGTCGATGCCATTCACATGGTCGTTATGGCCGTGGCTGATCAGCACGCCGTCAAGATGCTTGATGTTATAGGCAGTCAATTGCTGGCGCAGGTCGTAGGAAGTATCCACGAGCAGCGTCGTCTTTGCAGACTGGATAAGCAGCGAAGCTCGCGTCCGGTGGTTCTTTTCGTTTGCCGGATCGCAGACGCCCCAGAAACCGCCGGCTGCAGGAGTTCCCAGCGAACCGCCGCTGCCGAGTACCGTCATCTTCATTGCGTTTTCGCCTTATTGAAGAGGGTGAAGAAATTTTGCGTGGTTTGCGCCGCCACCTCCTCCATCGTAAGTCCTTTCAGCTGCGCGACCATCTGCGCGGTGTGGACGACAAAGGAAGGTTCGTTCCGCTTGCCGCGATGCGGCATAGGGGCCAGATAGGGGCTGTCGGTCTCGACGAGGATGCGGTCCATCGGCACCATTTTCACAACTTCGCGCAATTCATCCGACCTCTTGAACGTGATGATGCCCGAAAACGAGATATAAAAACCCAGCTCCAGGGATCTCTCTGCAAGCCAGGGGCTGCCGCTGAAGCAGTGCATCACGCCCTTCGCCTTGTGCTGTCCGATATCCGTCATGATGCGGACTGTGTCTTCATCGGCGTCGCGGGTATGGATAACGAGGGGCAGATCCGTTTCTACTGCCGCCGCGATATGGGTTGCAAAAACCTGCTGCTGCTCCGCCTTCGGCGAATGTTCGTAGTAATAATCTAGCCCCGTCTCCCCGATGCCCACGACCTTGTCGTTTCGCGTGAGCGCGACAATTTCTTCGCGCTGTATGTTTATTTCGCCGGCATCCGCCGCATGATGCGGGTGCGTGCCGACGGTGCAGTTGATAAGCGGGGACGATTCCGCAACCGCGAGGATCTGCGGAAATTTGGAAATTTCCGTGCAGATGGTCAGGAAATGACCAACGCCCGCCGAACGGGCGCGTGCGACGATTTCCGGGACACCCTCCTCCGCAAAGTCCGGGTAATCGAGGTGGCAATGACTGTCGACGAGCATTTAGGCCGTTTTCTCCTCGACCGGCGGCTCATAGCGCGGGAACACGCCTTGCGGCGCGGGCAGCGCCGTGCCGGGCTGCAGGGCATGGGTCGCACCGATATAGCCGAAGTCCCGCGCATTCGCGGCAACCGCAACCTGGTCCAGTATCCTGTTAGCTGCTTTCGGTGTAAAGGGCTGCAGGATCAGGCCGAGGTTACGGATGACTTCCGCCAGCACGTAAAGCACCGTCTGCATCCTTTCCACATTGGTTTTCTTGAGAGTCCACGGGGCTTGCGCGTCGATATAAAGGTTGGCCGCATTCGCGACTTGCACGACTTCTTCAAGTGCCTTCGAGAATTGCATTTTCTCGAACTCTCCGCGCACGGCAATCAGCATCGTCTGGCCAGCTTTGTCCAGCAACTGGTGATCCACGTCCTCCAGAATTCCGGGCTTCGGCACGGTGCACGCGCAGTTTTTCGCGATCTGGCTGAGTGTGCGCTGCGCGAGGTTGCCGATATTGTTGGCGAGTTCGGCGTTGATACGGTTGCCCAGCAGCTCGTACGAAATATCGCCGTCCTGCCCGAACGTCACTTCACGCATGAGGGCGTAGCGCGCCTGTTCCACGCCGAAGCGTTCGATGAGGCTGACCGGGGAGATAACGTTGCCGAGCGATTTCGACATTTTTTCCCCTTTTGTCATCAGGAAGCCATGTCCGAAGACGCGCTTGGGAATGGGCAACCCCGCCGACATCAGGAAGGCCGGCCAGTAGACGGTGTGGAAGCGCACGATATCCTTGCCAATCAGGTGCACATCGGCGGGCCAGTATTTCTTGAACTGGCCGTCCTTATCTTCGGGATAGCCGATCGCGCTGATGTAATTGGTTAGCGCGTCGACCCAGACATACATGATGTGGTCTTTCGCGTTCGGCACCTTCACGCCCCAGTCGAAACTGGTGCGGGAAATGGAGAGGTCCTTAAGCCCCTGCTTGACGAAACTCACCACCTCGTTGCGGCGGAAGCCGGGCTGGATAAATTCGGGATGCGCCTCGTAATAGTCGAGCAGCTTTTCCGTGTATGCGGAAAGCTTGAAGAAATAACTTTCTTCCTCGACCCAATGGACCTCCGTGCCGGTCGTCTTGTTGACCTTCTTGCCGTCCGGGCGCATTTCTAGTTCGTCCTCGCCATAAAATGCTTCATCGCGCTCCGAATACCAGCCGGCGTATTTGTTGAGGTAGATATCCCCGGCATCCTGCATCTTGCCCCAGATTGCCTGGCAGGCGTCCTTGTGGAATTGCGCGGTGGTGCGGATGAACTGGTCCTGTGTGATGTCGAGGTCCTTGCACATCTCGATGAAGAGCGAGGCGATTTCGTCCGTGAATTCCTGCGGCCCTTTGCCCTTCGCAATCGCGGTCTTTTGCACCTTCTGGCCGTGCTCGTCGGTGCCGGTGAGGAAATACACATCAAATCCGTCCAGGCGCTTGAACCGCGCCATTACATCCGCGCCGATCGCCTCATAGGCATGTCCCAGGTGCGGCGGTCCGTTGACATAGGAAATGGCGGTGGTGATGTAAAAATGCGGTTTGCTCATGACTTCCTCTATACGGCCAGCGCCGGGTAATCGGGATTCTGGATCATCAGGAACGCCCCGATCAGCGCCTGACGTTTATCAAGGTTGGACCATTCCACCTGACGGAACAGCTGGGACATTTTTTCCCAGGTCAGCAGGAAATGCCGAGGCGGAAATTGATCCAGAAGTTTTTGCAGGATCACGCCATCGCCAGGCATCATGTCGGTCACGCGTCCGCCGCGCGCTTCAATACGGGCAAGACGCTGGCACCAGCCTGTCAGGATGGCGCGGCAGGTTTCGTATTTCTGTTCTTCACGCGATAGTTTGTCGGCGCTGTCATGCAGCTTGACGATATCGATTGCGGGAATGGTGGAGGCGGTTTTTAGCAGCTCGCCGTAAAGGGTCATGCCTCCGTCGGCATAAAACTGCAACGCCTGCCCGATCGAGCCCTCCGAATATCTTGCAATCGCCTCCTTCTCGCCGTCGCCAATGCCTGGAACGAATTTTTCCAGCAGCTTCACCAGCGTCACATCCGCCAGCGGATCGAGGTTCACCATGCGGCAGCGGGAACGTATGGTTGGCAGGAAACTGCCGGGCTGCGAAGTGGTGAGGATAATAAGCGTTTTGGACGGCGGTTCTTCCAGCACTTTCAGCAACGCGTTCTGGCCCGTGGCGTTCAGGTATTCCGCGCTGTCCACGATCGCGACGCGCCAGCCGCCTTCGGCCGCCTTGGCATGCAGCTTGTTCTTGATGTCGCGCACAGTTTCGACCGCAATGTCCTGCTTCAGCTTGCCCTTTTTCTCGTCAAGCTCGCGCTCGACGACAACGAGATCGGCATGGCCACCGGAGACAACGCGGCGGAAAACAGGGTCGTCAGGAGAGACATAAAGGCTGGCCGGCTTTTCAGGCTCGCCGAAAAGACCTGCCGCCTGTTCTCCGCCCTGCTTGAACAGGAAACGCGCGATGCGGTAGGCAAATGTCGCTTTTCCGATGCCTGCCGGACCGGAAAGAATAAGCGCGTGCGGCATCCGGCCGACATTGTAGTCTGCCAGCAACGCGGCTTCCGCGGTTTCGTGCCCCAGAAGGTCAGGATTGGATTTCGGGGAAAGCTCGACCGGCTCAGGTGGCGCTGCGGCATCTGCCTCCGCCTCCGCTTCCTCGAACTTTTCTGCTTCTTCCTCATCGCCGAACAGGCTGCTAACCAAGCTTCACCTCCCGCAGGGTGACGCCAAAGCGCGTTTCAATCACGGCCAGCAGCTGGCGATGGATGGTCGCGATGTCTTGCGTTGCATCGATGATGACGCACCGCTCCGGAAAACGCCGCGCGATATCGAGGAAGCCATTCCGTAGTTTCGCGTGGAATACGATGCCCATGCGCTCGTAACGGTCTTCCGTGCTTTCGGTCGCGTTTGCCGTTACCGATAGCTGCTTCAGCGAACGGTTCAGGCCCTGTTCGGGGTCAATATCGAACACGAACGTAAGGTCAGGCTGGAAAGCACCAGCGATCATCTCGTATATCCGGTCGATCTCCCCCTGCGCGAGCCCCATGCCATAGCCCTGAAAAGCCCGGGTTGAATCGGCGAAGCGATCCGACACGACCCACTTTCCCTTTTTCATTTCCGGCCATATCTTGTTCACCAGATGCTCGCGCCGGGCGGCCATCATCAGCATCGCCTCGGCCAGCGGATCGAAATTGCCGGCGTCGCGCTGGATCAGCAGGTTGCGGATACGCTCCGCCTGGTCGGTGCCGCCCGGCTCGCGGGTAAGCACGGCGTCTACACCCGCGGCAGACAGCGCGGCGCCAAGCATTTTCACTTGCGTGCTTTTGCCCGTTCCCTCGCCGCCTTCGAGCGTGATGAAGACGCCTTTTTCCACCATCAGAACGCGCCCGTCAGCAGGTAACCGAGGCGGTCCTTCACGCGTCCGAACACCCCTTTGCGCGGCTCGTCGGCACCGGCCAGCAGCTTGATCTGGGCGGGCTTTTGCTCCGGCACCTCGACCACGAGCGTACCGACTTCCTCCCCGGCCTTGACGGGCGCGAGCAGCGGCTCCTTGTATTTCACGGTCAGTTTCAGCTCCGCGCGCTTGGCGCGCGGCATGACGATGTTCACGTCCTGCGCAGCAACCATCGGAACGAGGCCACCATGCCCCAGCCAGACTTTTGCGTCTTCGACCTTCTCGCCCTTGGCGACGATCTTTTTCGCCTCGAAATTCCGGAAGGCCCACTCCATCAGCTTGATGCCTTCTTCTTCGCGCTCCTTCTTGCTCGACATGCCGTTAAGCACAAGGATGACCCGGCGGCCATCGCGCTGCGCGGAGCCGACAAGCCCGTAACCGGCGGCTTCGGTATGTCCGGTCTTCAATCCGTCGGCGCCGGGCACACGGCCCAGGAGAGGATCGCGGTTCTGCTGCTTGATTTTGTTATAAGTGAATTCTTTTTCCGCAAAATAGGGATAGTACTCGGGGAAGTCGGTAATAATGCGGTAGGCAAGGACGGCGAGATCGCGCGGCGTCGAATAATGCTGCGGGTCGGGCAGGCCCGTCGCGTTCATGAAATGGCTATGGGTCAGGCCGATCTCCTTCGCGCGAACATTCATCGCATCGGCGAAAGCCTCTTCGGTGCCGGCGACGCCTTCCGCGAGCGCGACAGAGGCGTCGTTGCCGGACTGCACGATCACGCCGCGCACCAGGTCCTCGACTTTCACGCGCGTGCCGACCTGGATATACATGCGCGAACCTTCGTCCATGCTGTTTTTCCAGGCGCGTTCCGATACAAGGAGTTCGTCGGTCAGCTTCAACTGGCCGTGCTTGAGCGCCTCGAACACCATGTATATTGTCATCAGCTTGCTCATCGAGCTGGTCGGCATCTGGTCACCCGCAGCCTTGTCGAGCAGAACAGAACCCGTGGCGGCATCGACAATTATCGCCTGTTTCGCGAGCGTATCGATCTGCGCGGCGGCCGGACGCGAAAGGCAGAACAGCGCCAGCAGGCAAAGAACCAGATATTTTTTCATCACAACCTCGTTACTTTTCTTATTTCTTGACGACGCGCGCGCCGGAGGAGCCGAGGGCGATCACGCGCTCGAGGATCTCGTCGGCCTTCTTCACCGTCGCGATCGGGCCCAGCTTCACGCGATACAGAGTTCTCCCGCCGGCATTAATTGAATCAACTGTTACAGGGGCAAGACCGCGCAGGTCACGTTCCAGTTTTTCGGCATTGCCGCGCACCGCGAAGGCGCCGGCCTGGACGAACAGACCGGTCGGCGCGACAGGTTCCTGTTCCACAACTGGCGCTGGCATGAAACGGCCCTCGTCGACGCGGCCGGGAGCAAGATCCGGCGCGCCCATTTCATCGTCCCGCAGACTGTTCCCTTCGCCCTGTCGCGGCGCCGGGGCGCGATAATTGTTCTGCACGGGCGCCGAATAGGTCGGCGCTGCCAGTTGCTCGACAGTAATTGTGGGCGTCTGCAGGCTTTCCGGGAGGCTCGTATCGTTAGACGCGATCTGAACCGGCATCGGCCGCATATCGGAACCCACCGAAGCCGGGGTCGCCTTTAGCGCGCCGCGCTGTTCCATGCGCTCGAGATCCGCGAGCGTCAGGCGCGACGTATCTGCGCCGCGCCGGGCAGCTGCTGCGATCTGCCGGCTTTCGCGGCCCATGACTTCAAGCCGGACGCGGGCGGTGCCCTTGCCGATGAAGCCCAGCAGCTCTGCCGACCGTTTTGAGACATCGATGACGCGGCCATGCGCGAAGGGTCCCCGGTCGTTGATGCGAACGACCACGGAGCGGCCATTTTCAAGGTTTGTGACGCGGACCAGCGACGGCATCTGGAGCGTGCGGTGCGCTGCGGTCAGTTCATGCTGGTCATAGCGCTCGCCATTCGCGGTGCGCTTGCCGTGGAAATCCGGCCCGTACCAGGAAGCGATGCCAGTTTCAACAAGGCTGAAATCCTCCGTGGGATAATACCAGACGCTCCCGACGCGATACGGCTTGCCGGTTTTGTAGGTGCCGGAATTTTCCTTCTGCCCTGGCCAGTTCACCTTTTTCGCCCAATGGGACACCAGCTGTGTCTCGGAGCAGCCGGTCAGCAGCAACACGCCAAGCAGCGGCAGGGCGAGGTTGAAGAGGCGATGCAGGGCGTTCATGGATGCGGCCTTCCGGTCGGGTTTCAATCGTCGTTCAAATACCCGGGGAGAATAGCGAATTCGCCTTCCGGATGCTAGGTGTTATGCTTACTTGATCCGGTCGGCCAAGGTATTGACCGCCGAGGCAAAATAGGAAGATTTATTCCACTTCATGATCACCCGGAAATTGTCATATACCAAAAAGGCCGTGGTGCCTGCCCCGCCCGGCTGAACGACCGAGGCCATGTATTCGCCCTCGAACGGAACGGGCTTGCCCTCCGGCGTGCGGATGCCGGCATCGTGCCAGAATTGAAGGGTATAGGCGTTGTTGATTCCCAGCAAGTCGCGGTCCACGCTGTGCGGCACAACCACTTTCCGTCCCCAAGGCGCGCCTTTTTTCCAGCCGCTCTGGGAAAGGTAGTTCGCCGCGGATCCGAAAACATCGGCCTCCGTCGACCAGATATCGCGGCGTCCGTCCTTGTTGAAGTCTACGGCAAATTTCAAAAAGCTGGTCGGCATAAACTGGCACTGGCCCATCGCCCCCGCCCAGGAGCCTTTCATTTTCGCGTGGCTGATATGCTCGGCATCGAGGATGCGCAGCGCCTTGAAAAGCTCGTCGCGGAAATAATCGCTGCGACGGCCGTCATAGGCGAGCGTCGCCAGCGCATTTACGACATCGAACCCGCCGGTATTCGTGCCGTAATTGGTTTCGATGCCCCAGAGGGCAACGATCACCTGCTTGTCCACGCCATAAGCATCCTCCACCGCCTTCAGCGTGCGGCGGAAGTAATTCATTTTGCTCCGGCCTTTGGCGATGCGGTCCGGGCTGACTGTCGTCTTTAGGTACTGATCGATTGTCTTGGTGCCTTCAGGCTGCTTGCGGTCGAGCTCGAGAATACGGTCGATCGGTTTCAGAGAATCCGGCAGCGCAGTCGCAACGGTGTTTTCCGAAATGCCCATTGCGCGCGCCTCGCGCCGCAGTTCAACAAGCCAGGACGCAAAGGGTTTTTGCGCCGCTGCGCAGGGGGCGGCGACGAAGACAAATAACATTACCGCGACAGCGGCCAAAACACTGAATCTCAACAGAAGCGCCCCCAATTCCAGCTTTTAGTGTAGGAGGTTTGGAAACGTGATGTCAAACATCACGGGGCGGATGATTGCCTTTCTCTTTTTGACGCTGTATCCACAACCGATGAGTAAATATCAACCGTTTGCAGTCGGCGAATTACAGCCTCTTTTTGCCCGTATCCTCGGCCCTGCCTGGGAAAGACTGGCGCCGCAATTGCGCGAAATGCACAACGTGACGCATATGCTCGAAGCCGGCGGCGGGGCGCGGATAATCCGGGGCTCCAGCCCGCTTGCCCGGTTTGGCTGCTGGCTGATGGGTTTCCCACCAGCTGGCGAGGACGTCCCTGTTCGGGTGCATTTTGCCGTGCGCGAGGGCGTCGAGACCTGGACGCGGAACTTTGGCGGACACCGGTTCCGCAGCCGGCAATATTTCGCCTCCGCTTCGCCTCCTGCGGTTACCGAGCGCTTTGGCCCCTTGCGTTTCACCATGACCCTGACGCCGGACGGAGACAGGCTCGTCCTCGGCCTGCGCGGCTGGAGCATGTTCAGGGTTCCCCTGCCGCTCGCGCTCGCCGTGCGAATGGAGGCGTATGAAACGGTGGAGGACGGGAAATTCCTCTTCAACGTCCGGGTCTGGCATCCCCTCGCAGGCCCCATTATCCATTATCGCGGCTGGCTGGTGCCGGAATTGCATTGATTCAATGATTTGGTCCGTTTTATCTGCAGGTTTGCCGAGGAAGAATTTGCCAAGAAAGCGCCTGTATAGTAGATAAATCACTAAGGATGGGTGGCCGAGTGGTTTATGGCTCTAGTCTTGAAAACTAGCGTGGGCGAAAGTTCACCGTGAGTTCGAATCTCACCCCATCCGCCACCAACCGATACGCGATGGTTGCTGGTCGAACGGCAGGTGCCTAGAATATCCCCCGGGGAGCTGCCCATGCGTTTTACATTTGCATCCATTCTTCTTTCTTTGGCCCTATCCCTGCCGGCGCATGCTGATACCGGGGAGAAATCTGCCGCATCCGAAAAAATAAATATCCAGCTCGACCCAGAGGTTGCGGAGGCTGAAGTGGCATACGTCACTGCCCTTAAGCCACTCACGAAGGAGCAAAAGGAAACGCTGTCTGCCTACGATAAGGAGATCGCCGCCTCTGCCGAGTTCGAATTGCAGGTCGCGCGCATGGCGCTGAAGATGAAATACTGCACAGACAGCAAAAGTGTTATCAGCCAGGATGCCCCGAAATACGCAAACGCATTCGCGATCTACCGCAGCCAGCAGCAGGCTGAGGCTCGCGCCGCGCGGAAGCATATCCAGGAGAGGCAGGACGACAAGGTTGCCTTCATCGATCCCGTCCTGACCAAGGGGCACTCAAAATACCTGGTCAGCCTCGTCACGCAGCTCGGCTTTCACACCATGCAGGTAAGATACATGACGGGCAAATTCGCCGGCACAGACTGCGCCGGGGTTGCCCGCGAGCTTGAAGCGGCGGCGGCCAGGGGCAGCCCGATTATCGACGCGATCGATGCCAGTCCGGAGAAGATCGCCGAAGTGCAGCGCCTCGCCAAAAGCGGCGACAAGGACGGCCTTTTCCTTCTGGGCATGCTGACCGCGACGGGCAAGGGCGTTTCGAAGGACCCGGAAAAGGCCTTGCTGCTCCTCCGCCAAGCTGCGGAAAAAGGATTGCCGAAGGCGCAGCTGGTGCTAGGGCTCGCATTGACGTCCGATATGCTCGGGCTCGCGCAAGATCCGGCGGAAGGTAAATACTGGCTGGAAAAGGCGGCCGCAAAAGGTGTGCCGCAGGCCGAGACCGCGTTGAAAAACCTGGACGCAGCGCCTCAATAACTATCGCTTGGGCGAACCGGGCAGGCGGAATTTTCCGGGACCGGTTTTCTTCAGCTGCTCGATCCGGCTGGCGGAGGCGGCGCGTGCAGCCTCCTCCCGCGCCCGCTCCCCGTGCAGGCGTTCGTGGTCCTGCGCAGCGCGGCGGTGATCATCGACCATCGCCTGCATCGCCGGGTCCTCGGAGCGCGCTGCGTAATCGGCGGGCGTCAAACCCTCGTTATCTTTCACGTCAAGCGACGCCCCGCGCGCGAGCAGCACGGCAGCAGTCTCGGAGCGGCCGCACTCGATCGCCCAACTGAGCGCCGGCTTGTCATTTGTGCCGCCCGCATCTATTTCCGCGCCGCGCTGCAGGAGCAGTTCGACCGCCTCCGTATGTCCTGAATAAGCCGCCCAGGTGAGCGGACGCGCATTGATGTTGTCGCGCGCGTTCACGATGCCGGCGCCGAACTTGTCGAGCATGTCGCGCAGGAAATCGATATCGCCGCGCTGCGCAGCCGTGCAGAACCCCTCGATTTCTTCAGGAGATGGCGGCCGCAGGCCGGGATCAAATGCGCGCATAAAAAGCTCCGTGGATGAATGGCGCCATTATGCAAGATTCGAGGGATAAATCCATGCCTACAGCCCGAATTCCGCGCGGATTTGGGCATAGTTTCAATGGATTACGATAAATAACATATCTTAACCACTCGCTCATATTTGCATATTACAATGGCCCTTACGTATTAGTGACCCGGAGAGCGTGTGGTAAAAGCCATTTTCGACGAGCTGGCGCAGTCCCCGATGGGGCGCACGCTGCAAAAAGCGCTGGATGCTGTCGAGCCGCTGCCGGCGCTGTCGCAAACCCTGTTGCGTATCCGCGACCAGATGGTGCCCCGCATCCGCAGCCGCCTCAAGGAGTTCCGCCTGCCGGATGACGCGCAGGCCGTCTTCGACGCCGCGCAGGAAAAACCGCACCCGATTTCACTGGCGCGGAGCCATAGCTGGTACAACGCGGCGCTCCCCCCGACTTTCAAGCCGGATCAGGAATACACCATTGACGACCTGAAACGCGCAGCCCTCCAGCAGCTTGCCATTCGGGAAGGCATCCATGCCGACCCCTCGCAACTCGACGTCGCGCCTGTTTCGACCATGATGATGCTCCGCGCGATTATCGGCACCACGCCGCCCGGCACTGCGGTTCTGGGTGCGACGATCGCCTGGGAAGGCTATGCCATCGCCCCCGCCCATGAGAAGCGTCCCTTCAAGACGAAGGCGGAGGACGAAAGCTGGTCGGACTTCATTGAAAAAAATTTCACCGATCCCGCCAGCGAAGTCGGCACCGTCGCGGTCACCGTGCCGGACAGCCTGACTGGCCGCATGATGAAACCGGCGGAGTTGCAGGAATTGCTCGACCTGTCGGATAAATATAACTTTCGCTTGGTGCTGAACCACGTCCATGCGACGCCGGGCGCGGATGGCAAACTGCCGGAACCGCAGGCGACGACGATCGCACAGAGCACGAATAAAAACCTTGTCACCATCGCCTCGGCGACCAAGCAGCTGATGCCGTACCAACTGCCGGCCCTCGAAAAATCCAATATGAACATCTATTATTCGCCGGATCCCGCGCTCGTCGCAGAAATCGCCGCAAATGTGGCAAGCCGCTCGCCGAACCGCCTGACCGCGCCCGAAATTACCGCTGGCGTCGCGCTGTTCTCCGCCAGCGACGAGAATTTCTACGCGCGAAACCAGCAGGCCTCGCTGCAGCATCGCGATGTGATCGAGGGGTGGCTCAAACAGCACCCTGGCGTCTCGTGGTATAACGACGAACGACCCGACACCGGCTATCATGCGGTCCTGACCTTCAAGTGTGATCTCCTATCGAAAGCCGGCGTGAAAACGCCGAAC
The DNA here is from genome assembly GCA_035626855.1 of Patescibacteria group bacterium. Classification (GTDB taxonomy): domain Bacteria; phylum Pseudomonadota; class Alphaproteobacteria; order Micavibrionales; family UBA2020; genus JAPWJZ01. The sequence goes on along the minus strand of DASPMW010000096.1, from coordinate 4,710 downwards.
GAGCTTTATGATTACATCCTGTTCTCCACCGGCGTCGACCCGGCGCCGATATTCGACAGCGGTCCCGGCTGGGCGAAAAACGAGGCCGGGGATTCAAGCTTACGCATGAATTACAGCTTGCCGGAAAAAGAACTCAAGCTGGTGCTGGACCTGATGGACGTCGCGATCGCGAAGATGGAGCGCGGTGTGACGCTGCAGCAGGTTTACCAAGAGTCGGATCGCCCCGGCGGCACGCGGCTGCGTGCGGACGAAACGGCGGCGAAGGCAGGCGCGGAGCAAAAGGCGCCGCCTCCTCCCCAGAAAAAATTCGGGAATTGATCAGGGCTGGCGGCGGAAGGCCGGCTGGCGCTGCTGCATCGGAACCGGCGCCGGCGCGGCATTGACGGGCAACTGGATGTGCTCTTGCTCGCGCGATACGGTATGGAAGCGGCGAAGCTGGGTCATCTCGCGCATTTTCTCGCGCGCCTGCTGCAACAGTTCGCCCGGCACGAAACCGTAGAACTGGCTTTTCTCGCGGCGGCCCGGCACGCGGCGGACATCGAGGCTCGGCCACTCGAACTTGTTGACCTCGTTCGCCATGATCCAGGAATTCTCGCTGTCGAGGCCGAGGCGGGCCTTGGTCTCGAGCGGCATCAGGATCGACTCTTCCGGGTAAAACGGCGCGGTATGTGTGATCGGCGAGACGTAAACGATCTTGCGGTCGTCCTCCTGCCGGACGGCAAGGATCAGCGCGGGACGGTTTTTCTCAGCGTGATGCATGCCGTCGCGTGCCTGACGCGCCCAGAGATAACCGTAGCGGATGACCATGCCGGGTTTCGGATCAACATATATGGTCATTTCTTCTTCACCTCGTGGTCGAATTCCCTGCACTCATCCGGGATGTCGCTGTTGAGGATCGCATCAAGGTCATCCGCTGATAATTCGCTTACATGCAGGGCTTTCTGGTTACTCTTCTGCAGGGCAACGAAAACCTCGTAAGGGATCATGACGGCATGGGGATGCCCGTGCTTCACCACGGTGACCGGCTGGTCAACGTCGTGATTCACCAAATAGTCGTACACATCGACGAAATCGATTGTCTCAGACATTTGCTATGTAATCCGTAACTTGTGCGACTCCGTATCGCGCTGACCACTATATAGAAATTACGTTTCTGGAAAAGAATTTATTCCTTTATAACCTTAAGGCAATGATATCTTTACATTTTATTGTTTGTGTTTTAGCCTTCGGCCATGAAAAACCTGTTCATCCTCCTGATTTCCCTGTTGGCCGTTGCGGCAGCTTTTCCGGCCCAAGGCGAGGGCCTTGCCATGCCTCAAAGCTACGCCGACTGCAAAAAAGGCGCGCCGTATACGACGGTGACCGAACTCAAATGCATCTTCAACATCGCCGAGAACCGGCACAATGGCCCCGAGACCCGCGATTTTCTTGCCTGTCATTTCACGAACCCGAACTACGAGTACCTAAAGAAGTTCGATTGCAAATACGTCCCCTCAGACGACCTGACCAAACTCAGCGAGCTCGAGTGCACGCGCAAGCGCATGCCGGTCCAGCGTCCCCGCCTCCAGCATGACTGCCGCTCCACGTTTTACAACCCCGGCTATGAATGGCCCACGACCTACGACGCCTGCATGAAACGCGAAGATCGTGTCGAAGACGTGACGACGGAATTGAAAAAGACCTGCACGCTTACGATTACCTACAGTCCTGAAATCGCCGGCGATTTCATGTTCGATGATGATGAAGCCAACGCCCTTGTGGAAAAATGCCAGCTGGCGGGCGGCAGGGGACAGGTGATCGCCGGCTCCTTCCCCGCCTGTTCCCTCACACTGATTGAGCCCTGATGTCGCGCCTTCAAGCCGACCTTGTATTGCTGCTCGTGGCCCTGATCTGGGGCGCGGCTTTCGTCGCCCAGAAAGAGGCGATGGAACATGTCGGGCCCTACACCTTTATCGCCGCGCGCTTCGGCATCTCCGCCCTGCTGGTGCTGCCGCTTGCCCTTCGTGAGCAGTCCCGCGGTGCGCGGCTCGGGCGAAGCGCGGCGCGCGACCTGGGTTTCCTTTGCGTCGCCTTTTGCGCAGGCGTGATTTTCCAGCAGGCGGGTGTCGCGCTGACCTCGGTGACGAATGCCGGTTTCCTGACGGGGCTCTATGTCCTTTTCACAGCTGTCATCTGCGCCGTCATCTACAGGCAGAAATTATCGAGGCTCGTCATCCCTGCCGCGCTGATGTCGGTTGCGGGCGTCGGCCTTCTCTCGGGCGGTTATGATCTCGCCCGGATCAACGTCGGCGATACGCTGGTGCTTTGCTGCGCCGTCGGCTTCGGCTTCCAAGTGGCGCTTGTCGGGCGTGTCATGGATAAATGGCCGGCGCCGTTTCGTGTCTGCTTCATCCAGTACGCCAGTGTCACCTTCATCGCGGGGCTTGCCGCGCTCGTCATTGAACAGGCGAGCCTTGCCAACATCCTAAACGCGGGCTGGCCAATCCTTTATGCCGGCGCGATTTCCGGCGGCATCGCCTACACGCTCCAGGTCGTCGCGCAGCGGTTTACGCCTGCATCCGATGCAGCGGTCATCATGAGCGCGGAATCCCTGTTCGCTGCCTTGTTCGGGGCGCTATTAATGAGCGAGAAGCTCACACTGGCAGGTGGCATCGGCTGCGCGCTTATCATCTCGGCCATATTGCTTGTGGAATTCGCACCCTATCTCCGGCGCAAACTCGTCCAGCCGCATCCGAGCAATTGAAAATTACGGCTGTACCGGCGAAGTCGGCGGCGGCGTCGGGACCGGGGATGGCGGCACCATTGCTCCCTGATAACCGGCAGGTTCGCTGATCTCGGCGGGGGGGGTGCGGTTCACCTGTTCGGCGATGGGCGTTTTGCGATGGCTGAACAGCCATCCCAGTACAGCAGCGCTGTATTGCTGGGGATCGGCGCAATTGCGGTCGAAATTCGGCAGTTCACGATAAACCACCTGCCCGCCGGACTGCTGGATAACCTGCGCCATGCCCTGCGCCGCAATCACATCCGTCGTTCGGTCCTTGCTGCCGTGGAAGATCACAACCGGCATGCCGGCGAATTTAGGCGCGTCCGTGAAACTCCAAAGCCCGCTGGCGACAAGCCCGCCTGTAAAAAACTCTGGGAACTTCGCAAGCGCGCCATACACCCCGATCCCGCCCTCGCCGCAGCCGACGGCATAAAGCCTTGTTTCGTCGATCTGTAGTACAGGCGGCAAAAGCCGCGAAATCAGGATCAGCACATCCTTCAGCGACTGCTTCGCCTCCGGATATTTTTTCGCTGTCCACTGCGCAGCAGTCTTTCCCTTGCCGATTTCCGCGCCGCTCAAAGCGGCCGGCACCGCCCAGGTTTTTTTAGTCGAAATCTGCGGGATCAAAAGATAAAACGGCGGCAGTTTCTTGCTTTCCTGCAGCAGGGCAAGCGCGCCTTCCGCCATGCCCTTTTCATCATGAAGGAACACCACCAATGGGTATTTCTCGCCCGGCACCACTTTCGCCGGCGGCCGCAGGTAATAAGACTGAACGTATTTTACGCCGTCTTTTTCGACTTCCCATGTTTTCTCGCGGCCCAGATAAGAGCTGTAATCCCCCCACGGCTTCTCGGTGCGCGGCTTTTCGATGATCGGCTTGCCCGGCACAGCGAGCGCGGGCGCCTCTACAACGCCGCCGCCGAATATCTTCTGACGTACGGACGGGATCATCATGAGGCCAGCCGTGACGAAGAACAGGATGACAACGATCATGACGATCTGCGCGCCTTTTTTCTTCGCGGCGGAGGACGCTGGCGTCGGGGGCGTCGGTGGGGCAGCGGGGCTGGGCGGCGTCGTGGCCATTTATAATTCCCTGAAAATTCAAACACCCCATCATAGCGAAGAGTGGTGAAAATTGAACAGGGTTATCCCGCGGCTTTTTCTGTCTCGTCAGCAGTTTTCGGCAAAACGGGGGCCGTAACCTTCGCGCGCTGGCTGGCCGACTTCAATTGGCCGCAGGCGGCCAGGATGTCCCGGCCACGCGGGCGGCGAACCGGCGCGTCATAGCCCGCCTCTTCCAATATTCTGGCAAAGCTATCGATGCGCTCGGGGGTGGAGCACTCATAGCCGCTGCCGGGCCACGAGTTAAAGGGGATAATATTGATCTTGGATGGAATGCCGCGTAACAGGCCGGTCAGCGCGCGCGCGTTCTCATCGCTGTCATTCACGTCCTTCAGCATCACATATTCAAAGGTAATCCGGCGGTTTTCGGACAAACCCGGATAATTGCGGCAGGCCGCCAGCAGCGCGTCGAGCGGATATTTATTGTTGATCGGCATGATGGCGGAACGGAGCTCGTTCGTCGGCGCGTGCAGCGAGATGGCGAGGTTGACGTTCAGCTCCTCCCCGCATTGAACGATCTGGGGCACGACACCGGAGGTGGAGAGCGTAATGCGGCGCTTGGAAATGCCAAGCCCCTCCTCGTCCATGCATATCTTCAGCGCCTTGGCCACGTTGTCGTAGTTGTAAAGCGGCTCGCCCATGCCCATCATCACGATATTGGTCAGGTCGCGGCCTTCGTCCTTCTTGTCCTTTGCCGGCCATTCATTCAGGGCATCGCGGGCATGCATGATCTGCTGCAGGATTTCATGCGCGCCAAGGTTCCTCACGAGCGGCTGGGTGCCGGTATGGCAGAATTTGCAGGTCAGCGTGCAGCCGACCTGGGA
>DASPMW010000095.1:0-8716 GCA_035626855.1 Patescibacteria group bacterium | reverse complement strand
CCTGCAAATCAAGCAGCGCGTGGCGCTGTTCGCGCATATGGACACGATGGGGCAGCATATGTCCTGCCTGATGTATGTGCCGCGCGACCGCTTCAACACCAAGTTCCGCCTGCAGGCCGCGCGCATTCTGGAGCAGGGGCTGAACGGCCGCGTCGCGAACTTCTTCACGACGCTCGATGACAGCCTCCTCGCGCGCATCCTGTTTACCGTGCGCGTCGAAGACGGCGGCGCTGCATACAACCATGCGAAACTGGAAACGCAGCTGATTGAATTGTCGCGTGAATGGGACGAGCGCCTCAAAAAAGTGCTGATCGACGTCTATGGCAAGATCAAGGGCGAGGAACTGGGCGCCAATTACGGCCGCGCCTTTCCCTCCGCCTATCACGAGTCAATCGAGATCGGCAACGCCGTCCACGACATCCGCCAGCTTGAAACCATGGTGCACCATGAAGCGGCGGATGATATCCGCGTCGAGTTTTACCGCCTGCATACGGCTGCGAAGGGCGAATTCCGCCTGAAGGTTTATCATGAAGGAAAGCCGGTCCCGCTCTCCGACATCCTTCCCGTGCTGGATGCAATGGGGCTGAAATCCGAGTCCGAGATGCCCTACGAGGTGAAGCCCGCCGGCTATCGCGGCGCGATCTGGATTCATGACTTCGTGCTGAAAGGCCCGGAGGATGTCGAGATCGAGAAGGTCAAGGCGAACCTCGAGGAAACCTTCATCCAGGTCTGGAAGCGCCGCGCGGAAAGCGACGGGCTAAACCAGCTGGTGCTGCGCGCGAACCTGAACTGGCGCGAGGTGATGGTCTTGCGCACCTATTCCGGCTATATGCGCCAGGCGCGCCTGCCGTACAGCCGCGTTTATATCGAGCAGACCTTGGCCGCGTATCCGCAGATCGCGCGCGAACTGGTCGAAATGTTCAAGCTTCTCCACGATCCCAAATCGGGCCCGAAAGCCCAGGAGAAGGCGCGCCTTTCCGGCGAGAAGATTTTCGAGATGCTGCAGGGCGTGCAAAAGCTCGACCATGACCGCATCCTGCGCGCCTATAAGACCCTGATCGAAAAAACGCTGCGCACCAGCTATTTCCAGACCGATGCGAATGGCCAGCCGAAGAACCTGCTGGCGGTCAAGCTCGACAGCAAGAACATCACCGAGTTGCCGCTGCCGCGCCCGCATGTCGAAATCTACGTCTATTCGACGCGCGTCGAGGCCGTGCACCTGCGCGGCGGTGAAATCGCCCGCGGCGGGATCCGCTGGTCCGATCGCCATGAAGATTTCCGCACCGAAGTCCTGAGCCTAATGAAGGCGCAGCAGGTGAAAAACACCGTCATCGTGCCCGTGGGCGCAAAGGGCGGCTTCGTTGTCAAGCAGCCGCCGAAAACGGGCGGCCGCGACGCTTACCTGCAGGAAGGAGTCGATTGCTACAAGATTTTCGTGCAGGCCCTTCTTGACCTGACCGACAACAACGTCAAGGGCAAGATCGTTCGCCCGAAAGACGTGGTGTGCCATGATGGTCCCGACCCGTATCTGGTCGTGGCGGCCGATAAAGGCACGGCGACATTCTCGAACCACGCCAATGAATTGTCGGTGAAGGCCGGATTCTGGCTCGGCGACGCTTTCGCCTCCGGCGGCGCGACGGGCTATGACCACAAGGGCATCGCGATCACCGCGCGCGGCGGCTGGGAATGCGTCAAGCGCCACTTCCGCGAAATGGGCGTCGATATCCAGAAACAGCCGTTCACGACCGTCGGTGTTGGCGACATGGCGGGCGACGTGTTCGGCAACGGTGTGCTGCTGTCGAAGCAGATGAAGCTGCTGGGTGCCTTTAACCACGTCCACATTTTTGTCGATCCGAACCCCGATCCGGCCGTCAGCTTTGCGGAACGCCAGCGCATGTTCAACAACCGCCTCGGCTGGGACGGTTACAACAAGGACAAGATCTCGGCGGGCGGCGGCGTGTTCGACCGCTCCGCGAAAAGCATCAAGCTCTCCTCGCAGATCAAAAAGGCGTTCGAGATCGAGGAAGACAGCCTGACGCCGGACGAACTGATCCGCGCCATCATGAAGGCGCAGGTCGACCTCATCTGGCTGGGCGGCATTGGCACCTTCGTGAAGTCGTCGCTCCAGACCCATGCGGATGCCGATGACAAGACCAACGACAACCTGCGTGTTGACGCGCGGGATATTCGTGCAAAAGTGATCGGCGAAGGGGCCAACCTCGGCACAACGCAACTTGCCCGCGTCGAATATGCGCGCAACGGCGGTCGCATCAACACCGACTTTATCGACAATTCGGGCGGCGTCGACTGCTCAGACCATGAAGTCAACATCAAGATCCTGCTGACCGACGTCGTCGCGCGCGGCAAGCTGTCGATGGAGGCGCGCAACAAGCTGCTCGCCGACATGACCGACGAGGTCTCCGAGCTCGTCCTGCGCGACAACTACCAGCAGTCGCAGGCGCTGTCGCTGCAGGAAAAGCTTGCGCATGACCAACTGGGCCTGCATACCGATTTCATCCGCCATCTCGAAAAAACCGGGCTTATCAAGCGCAGCCTGGAAGGCCTGCCGGATGATGAATCACTCGCACGCCTGACGAAGGAACGCGGCCGCCTGACGCGCCCCGAGCTTTGCATCCTGACCTCTTGGGCGAAGATCGATATCTACAACGAATTGCTGAAAACCGATGTGCCGGACGAGCCGCGCATGGAAGGCCTGCTGTTCGATTACTTCCCCAAGGCGCTGCATAAATACAAGGACGAGATACGCAACCACCGCCTGCGCCGCGAGATCATCGGCACGCAGATCGTCAACATGCTGGTCAACCGCATGGGCCCGGTCTTCGTCATGTCGCGCATGCAGAAAACGGGTGCGGCCCTCGCGGAAGTGGTCAAGGCCTTCATGATCGTCACGGAAAGCTATCAATTGCCGCAGATGTGGTCGGGCATCGAGGCGCTTGACAACAAGGTGCCGGCGAATGTGCAGCTGGACGCGCTCTACGACCTGTTCCAGGTCTCGAAGCGCACGATCACCTGGTATCTGCGGTTCGGCGGCGGCGCCCTGAACGTGCCGAAGGAAATCGAGGCCTTCGCGCCCGGTATCGAATTGCTGAAGAAGACGATCGCCAAACTCGTGCCGAACGAGCTACGCCTTTCCGCGCAGGCGGAAGAAGCGGCGCTGATCGGCAGCGGCGTGCCGGCGGCGCTGGCGGTCGATATCGCCTCGTCAAAACTGCTGTCCTCCGCAACCGACATCGTCAGCATCGCCCGCCGCTCGGACGGCGACATCAAGACAATCGCCGAGATGTATTTCGTGGTGGGCGACCGCCTCGGCCTCGTCTGGTTGCGGCAGAAGGTCGCGGAAATCGTGCCGCAGACCTCGTGGCAGGCGCGCATCATGGGCGGCCTGACGGATGATTTCTACATCCACCAGGCCGCGCTGACCATGGCCTTCGTCGGCTCGGTCAAGAAGAATACGAAGCTCGACAAGGCCATGGCGGATAAATGGTTCGAGCAGAACCGCGAGCGCACGAACAAGATCAACTCGCTTGTCTCGGAACTGCGCGCGCAGCCAAAGGTCGATCTCGACATGCTCGTCCTCGTCAGCCAGCGCATCGGCCAGCTGGTGCACCAGGCTAAATAGCGGCGTCGAAATCGATCCATCGCTCATCGACGAACAGCTCCAGCGGCTGGAAGCGGGCCTTATACGACATCTTCTGCGAGCCTTTAACCCAAAGGCCGAGATAGATGTAGGGCTTGCCTGCATTCGCGGTGTATTCGCATAGTTTTAGCACGAGCCAGGTCCCAAGACTGCGTTTTTCCTCATCCGGATTGAAGAAGCTGTAGACGGCGGAGGCGCCATCCGGCAGTTCGTCAAACTGCATGACGCCTAAAATCTCATCCCCTTTGCGCGCGACGAGGAATTTGCTGTCCATCGGACTCTCGTTCATCATCTGCTGGAACGCGCCATAGGCCATCTCGGTCATGCCCCCATCGGGGTGGCGGGTATGCAGGTATTTCGAGAACAACTCGTATAGCGGGAAACTCGCCTGCGATTCCTCGATGGTGAAATGCAGGTCTTCGTTCTTGCGCAGTACGCGGCGGAAACTGTCATTGGGCTGGAAGTCGCGCAGGCGGATGCGCGCGGCGATGCAGGCGCGGCAGGTGGGGCATTTCTGGCGGTAAAACATGCCTTGGCTGCGGCGGAAACCGCGCTCGATCAGCCGCGGCGCGAGGGGCATTTCGGCCGGGTTCAGCAGCGTCGCGACCTTCTGCTCGATCTGACCCTCCAGATAAGGGCAGGGCGCAGCGGGCAACAGATAAAGCTGCAGCGTGGTCGATTTGACGTTCATGCTTCAATTATATCCGATTTCTTCCTGCGCCGCAAAAATGGCGGCATCACGGGAAATAAATCACGCCCGGGTCCTGCTGGCGGATCGTCGGGCCGTCCGGTTTTTTCACGGGCGGCTTCTTCACAGCCGGCGCCGCGCCCTCTTTTTTGGGCGGGTTCGTGATCGACTGTTTCATGAGGATCACGCTGATGCGCCGGTTGCGGGCATTGGTCGGGTCATTCGGCACGAGCGCCTCGCGGTCGGCCTTGCCCTGCACGTTCTCGACGCGGTCGGCGGCGAGCCCGTCGGCGAGCAGCACGCGGCGCGCGGCGTTCGCGCGGTCGGATGACAGTTCCCAGTTGGTATACATCGCATCCTTGCCATAGGGAACGCTGTCGGTATGGCCGCGCAGCGAAATCTTGTTGGGCAGCGGCTTCACCACGCTGTTCACGAGGTTGAACAGCTTCTGCGCGGCGGGCAGGGGCTTGGCGCTGCCGGTCTCGAACATCGGCTTGCCTTCCTGGTCGACGATCTGGATGCGCAGGCCCTCGGGCGTCATGTCCATCAGCAGGTTCTGCTCGAGCGCTTTCAGCTCGGGCTGCGCCTCGATCGCCTTCTTGATTTCTTCCTCGACCTTGTCAAACGCCTTGTCATCGACGCGGTCCATCGCCTCGATCTCTTTTTCTTCCTCGGTCGTCTGTTTCTTCGTGCCGTCTTCGCCATCCTCGCGGCCGACGCCTTCCGACGGCGCGCGCACCTGGCTTACTTGCGTGCGGTCGCTGGTCATTGCGCCGTCGGGCGACATCGTGGTCCCGCCCATGACCCCGCCGGAGCCGCTCGTCGAGGTCGCGATGCGCGGGTCAGCCGGGGCGAAATAGGCGGAAATCATCGCCTTCTGCTCATCCGTGGTGACGTTGAGCAGCCAGAGCAACAGGAAGAACGCCATCATCGCCGTCACGAAATCGGCATAAGCGACTTTCCAGGCGCCGCCGTGATGGCCGCCTGAGACTTTCTTGATCTTCTTGATGATGATGATCGGCTGTTTTTCGTCGTTCTGCTTCGGCATGTCTAGGCCGTCGCGTTCGAGGTTGCTTCCTCGACCTCGAGGAAAGTCGGCTGCGTGTCATGCAGCAGGATCTTGCGGCCGAACTCGACCGCAACTTGAGGCGCTGCGCCCTGCAGGAAGGCGAGCACGCATGTCTTCATACAGAGGAAATATTTCAGCTCGCTGTCATTGCGCTCCTTGATCGCGGAGGCAATCGGCGCGATGAAGCCATAGGACAGCCAGACGCCGAGGAAGGTGCCCACGAGCGCGCCGCCGATGAGGTGGCCAAGGACTTCCGGCGGCTCCGTGATCGAGCCCATGGTGTGAATGACGCCAAGGACCGCCGCGACGATGCCGAGCGCGGGAAGACCGTCCGCCATCGTCTGAACGGCGTGGGAGGTATGCGCGCGCTCCCCCGCCTGCGTCTCGATCTCCTGGTCCATCAGCGCCTCGATTTCGTGCGGTTTTTCAGCGCCCAGCGAAATCAGGCGCAGGTAGTCGCAGAGGAACGTGACGGCGTGGTGGTTGGCATAGAAGGTCGGGAATTTCTTGAAGATCTCGCTCTCTTCCGGATTCTCGATATGCTGCTCGAGCGCGAGCCAGCCCTTGGAGCGCGCCGTCTTGAACACGACGAACAGCATCGACAGCACCTCGACATACTCGGCCTTGGTGAAGGTGTCTTTCTTGTAGATGCTTTTGATATCCTTCAGGGTCTGCTTGATGACATGGGAGGAGTTCGCGCAGAGGAAGGCGGCGCAGGCCGAGCCGAAGATGATGACAAGCTCGAAGGGCTGCCATAGAACGGCCAAGTGCCCCTTGTTGGCGACATAGCCGCCAAGGGTGCAAACGATGACCAGTAAATTGCCCGCGAGTTTTAACATTTCATCCTGAAATATTGAGCGACGTCCCGAAGGTTCTTCCGGGGATTGAGCACCCGTTCAGTATGCCCGGTTATCGTTAATTATTTATTGATAAATCGCGTTATGAAAACGCAGATTCAATAATATTTTCGATGAGTTGCCCCGTTTTGTTCAACTTGTCGTTATAGGGGTTGAACTCCGCAATCTCGAGGGCTGCGAAGCGGGGATGCCGGGCGACAGATTTAAGTATAGGCACGACTTCCGCCGCGACAAGACCTTCGTCTTCGGTCGTGCCGACGCCGGGCGCGTCCTGCGGCTGGAAGGAGTCGAGATCGACGGTGAGGCCGAAGGCGTCGGTGCCGGTATTCGCGCGGGCAAGCGCCTCCGTAAAGCAAGCGCGGAAGCCGCGGCGCTTTACTTCATCGAGGAAGAAGACGCGGATGCCGTATTTTTCGACAAAGGCGCGCTCGCCGGGTTCATAGGAATGCGGGCCGATAATGCTGAGGTGTTCCGGCGACATCTTGGCGGGGAAGCCCCCGATATTGCGGAATTCCGGCAGGCCATGGCCCATCAGCGCGGTGACGGGCTGGCCATGCCACCAGCCGCCCCATTTGCCCTCGTGGGAGGTTTCAAAGGTATGGGCGTCGAGATGCGCATCCAGCCAGATGAGGCCGAAACGGCCGAAGCTTTTGGTCGCTGCAACAGCGCCCGCAAAGGTGCCGATCGCCGAGGAGTGGTCGCCGCCGATAACGACCGGCACGCGGCCGTCCTCCATCGCATGCTTGACGGTGTCCGACAGGCGGCGCAGGCCGGTGACGGTCTGCGGCAGGGTGTCGAGCTTGGAGGTCATGTCGCCACGTGCGCCGAGATGCTTGAGCCCGAGCGGCCCCCGCCAGGTGGTGGGCACGCCCAACGCGGCCAGCTTCGCGATCAGGCTGGAGGCATTGACGGCCGCGGGGCCATCCTCGCAGCGATAGTCGCGGCAGCCCCAGCCGCTGTCAAAACCGATGACTTCAACGCCCTGGATATCTTTTCTCAGCATGCAATTATGGAATAGGTTGTTTCAACGAGCCATAGGATGGCCTGCGCCCATCCGAAAGTCAAAGCCTAGTAACCGCTGCGTCTTTCGTGGCATAATCCCAGCAGATTCAAGGGCTCGGAGACTCTCCATGCTGATGATGTGCTGGTTTTACTGCTTCGACCTGGCCTGGTTCCTGTACTTCGCCGGCGGCCCGATCTTTTTCCTGTGCGCGATGTTCGCGCTGAAGCGCGGCCTCGCCAACAAGCGCAAGGGCCTGCGCCAGACCGCCTTCATGATGATGGCTGCAGTGACAGCCAAAATGTTCGTGATCGACCCGTTTCTTTTCCCGGCCCCCATCAAGAAGCGCGCCTGCGAACTCGCGCCCAAGCTTGCGCCGCTTGCCTGCAACGCGGACGGCAAGGGCTATCCCTTCATACAGGTATCCGGCCTGATCATTTTCGTGACGGTCGGCTATTTTATTTATGAGTATTACAAAATTTATATGCCGGACCGTCCGACCAAGCAGGTGACGCCCGACCAGGTGCATTTGCGCTTCTGGGCAAACCTCACGATGGTTTCGACGATGATGATGGTGATGTGGCAGCTCGCGCCCTGGGTGGGTTACCTCACCGTCGGTTGCATCCCGGCAGTGTTCATCCTGTTCACCTGGCAGCAGCTTGCGGTCGTCAATCTGGGGCTTCTGACGCTCGGTTTCTGGAAGCTTGAATCCTGCGTCTGGCAGTTCAAGGTGTCGGAGCGCGAGCGCATGAAGTATGTGACGAATACCTGGACGCCGAAGGACACGCTCTGGATGACAGTTTTCATTTATATGGTGACACTCGGCATGTCCTATGTCGCGCATGACATCATGGTGCGCACCAAATCGGTTCCTCATCCCTGCGGACAGACGGAAATCCAGCAGAACCGCCAGATGAACGATATCGACAGCGGCGATATGCAGATTTACCGTTAGGCGGAGGCGCGCAGCAGCGTGTCGAGCTTCAGGCGCAGCTCCTCCGCGTCGAACGGCTTGCAGATATATTCGTCCATCCCCGCCTCGATGCAGCGCTCCCGGTCGCCGCTTAAGGCATGGGCGGTCATGCCGATAATCGGCATCCGGCTGCGCCCGTTCTCCTGTTCGCGCGCGCGAATGGCGCGGGTCGTGTCCCATCCGTTCATTTTTGGCATCTGCACGTCCATGAGGATGATGTCATAGGCGCCGCCATCAAGCTGCTCCAGCGCGCTATGGCCGTTCGAGGCCACGTCATAGGCATAGCCGAATTCTTCAAGGAAAGTGCTGGCGACCAGCACGTTGGGATAATTGTCCTCCACCAGCAGCACACGGCCGCGCAGGGCGGCATCTTTTTGTTTTTCGGCGATGCCTGTATCGGCCAGAGCGGCAACCCCTGGCGGCGCAAGCTGAAGCGGGAACTCGACCCTGAATACCGAGCCCTGTCCGACC
>DASPMW010000094.1:0-7388 GCA_035626855.1 Patescibacteria group bacterium | reverse complement strand
GCGGGTGCCGTGCTCGACGATGCTGCACATGACATCCAACATGAACTGCCGCGGATTTTCCGGCGCGATGCGGGCGTTGATCGCCTTGCCGATCTCGCGGGGGATATCCTCGACCCGGTGGGCAAGATAAAGGTTGGGGGCGGGATGCGCGGGGTCTTTTTCCTTGCCGCCGTCGAGGAACTTGCTGCCCGCGACCCCCACCATCTGCTGCATCTGCTTCGGCCCGCTGGCCACGAGGACGACGTCGAGCATAACCTGCATCTCGGGCTTGCCGAGGAGGTCGATCAGCGTATTCATGGAATCCGCGTAGCGGTCGCCAAGACCGCCCGCCGACACCATAATGACATGCAACGGCGCCTCGCTCGTGCACATTGCATATTCGCGCTCGAGCGTCTTGAGGGCGGGGATAACCTTGGGGTCGCTTTTCGGCGAAAGTTCGACCGGGATATCGGGCGAGTTGATGTCGATTTCGCGAAGGCCGTCTTCGGACCCAAAGAACAAGGCGCGGGTGCGGGGGTTGATGTTCCGCACATGCGCGGCGGAGGCGATGATGGCTTCATAGGCGAGGCCATTCGCGCTGAACGCGTTGACCATGGGGGAGGACTGTTCCACAAGGAACACGATCGAGCCGCCCTGATATTTGGTGGCGTGTGCGTGGAAATGCTCGTTGATATCCGGGATATTCTGCACTCAAACCCCTCGCTGCTGTGGCTTTATCATAATAAACAAGGTTGAAATTTCGATTAAGGCGCGGAAATCATATGTGATTATCTTATCGTATTGACATAATTTGCGCAATGGGTATTCTGATACCGATTTTAAGGGCGATTCATCACATGGCTATAAGAAACGAAATCGACGTTGTCGGTCAGTGGATAGAATCCATGGCCGATCTGGTCGAGAAGTACGCGAACGACGCGGGGAGCAACCGCGCCCGTGTCATCACCTATGACCGCGCAACTGTGACCGGCCTTGGTCGCGCTTTCAAAGCAGCTGCCGAAGATTCGCGCTTTATCCCGGACGCCGAACGCGTGCGCGCGGCGCGTCATGTCTACGTGATGCAGGAGGAAACGCGCTGGGGCATCGGCGCCGGCCGCCTGGAAAAGCTCGCGGGTGCGGGGATTGGCACGTCACTTCAGCAGGCTGCGGGCGCGCCTGACATGTTGGCGGCGATGACGCGCCTGTTCGAAGTCTGCCGGCTGCACGGCGTCGGCATGGCGCTCGAAAACCCCGAACCGGGGCTGTTCACGATCAGCCTGACGCCGGTGCCGGAACCGCGGCCTGTACTGAAGCCGAAGCCGCCGAAAATGAAGTTCGCCAAGGGCTTCTGAGCTATTTTCCATACCCCCTTGACGCGCGCTCTATAACTCCCTATTCATGGCTTCCTTTCGGGAAATCAAAACGCATATTTTTTTGGAGATTGAACAGTGGATAAAGAAACCGAGAAACTCGCCAACGGCGTGAAAAAAGGCCTCAAAGTCATCGGCAAGGCATTCCTGCTAGGCGCGGCGATCACCATCGGCGGCGCTGTGCTGGGTGGCGTGGTTGCCTCTGCGGCCGGCCTGTCGGGCCTTGCGGTTGCGGGCAGCGTTGTGCTCGGCCTCATCGGCGGCGCCTACGGCGGCACGGCAGCTGCCGGCGCTTATATCGCGAGCAAGGCGGCGCCCGCCGTCGAAGCCGTCGGCAACTTCATCGACGAAGCGAACAAAGAACTCGTCGCGCAGGGCCAGCAGCCCGTCGTGATCGAAGGCCTGACGAAGAAATTCGACGCAGCCGTCACGCCTGCGACCCCGGCGATCGAGCCGCTGGTCGCGACAGCGCCTGCTCCCGCCGCGCCAAAAGCGCCCGCGCAGTAAGTATCAAGCCAAACAAAAGCCGCCGTTCATCCGAACGGCGGCTTTTTTCTGGTCCGGAATTTACGCCTTAACGATCGGCTTGAAACCGCCGTAAGTCATGCGCTTGAGGTCGAAAGGCATGTCGTCATGGTCCAGCTGCAGCAGGCGCTGGTCGTTCATGACTTTCTTGTTCACGGCATTGCGGTGCGCCTTGGACTTATAGGTGATCCAGGAAAACATCACGGTTTCGTTCTTTTTCGCGGCCGTCAGCTTGGGGAACGGTATGCCCATCGGCGCGGTGCCATCCTCGAGCGCGCATTCGTAATATTCGAGCGCGCCGTTTTCCTTCCAGACCTTTGCCGCCAGCTTGGCAAGCTTGGTATAGGCGGGGAGCTTTTTGGTCGGGACGACCAGAACGAAACCATCAACGTAAGACATGCGGCATCCTTTGCTATGCACGATTAATTGCACGGCATCATCGCATGGCGCGTCGATCAGGGAAAGACGGAAACGGCGGTTTACTTGTAGCGGACTTCCAGCAGCTCGTATGCCTTGGTGCCCTTGGGCGTCGTGACTTCCACGCTGTCGCCCTGCGTTTTGCCGATCAGCGCGCGCGGCAGCGGGGCGGTCAGGGCCAGCATGCCTTTTTCGATATCGGCCTCATACTCGCCGACGATCTGGAAGCTTTGTTCATGGTCGGTTTCTTCATCGACGACCTTCACGAAGGCGCCGAATTTCACGACGTTGCCGGTCATTTTGGAGACGTCGATGACATCGGCGCGTGAGAGCTTGTCCTCGAGATCCATCAGGCGGCCTTCGATGAAGCTCTGCTTTTCGCGCGCGGCATGGTATTCGGCGTTTTCAGAGAGGTCGCCATGGGAGCGCGCTTCGGCGATCGCCTCGATGATGGCGGGGCGCTCGACCGATTTGAGGTGCTTGATCTCCTCTTCCAGGCGCTGGTAGCCTGCGGCGGTCATCGGGATTTTCTGCATCGTAAAGGTCCTCGGTCGAAACAAGAATAAAGACGCCGTCATGCACCTTGCGGTGCATCAGCGTCTGGTGGGGGTGGTCAGGATCAAGCCGCCTTCAGGTATTCCTGAAGCGACTTTACATCGAACGGCCCGGACTGGCGCAGCGACGCAATGGCATCCACCGCCGCCTTCGCCCCCGGAATGGTCGTGTAGTAGGGGATCTTATTCTGTAAGGCCGCCCGGCGCAAGTTAAAGTCGTCCACGACCGCCTGCGGGCCATCGGTGGTATTCAGCATCAGGGCGATGTCCCCGTTAATCATGGAGTCAATCACATGTGGTTGACCTTCATGGACTTTATTCACTTTGCGCGCGCGGATGCCGGCTTCGACCAGATGCCGCGCCGTTCCGCCGGTGGCGACGATGGTAAAGCCCATATCGCCGAGCCGCGCCGCGAGCGGGATGATGACGTTCTTGTCAGAATCCCGCACGGAAATGAAGACGGTGCCGGAAACCGGGAGTTTCGAGCCTGCGCCGATACGCGCCTTGGCGAAGGCCCGGCGGAAGTCGCGGTCGATGCCCATGACCTCGCCCGTCGATTTCATTTCGGGGCCGAGCACCGCATCCACTTTCGGGAAGCGGGCAAAGGGGAAGACCGGCACCTTGACGGCGACATGGTCGAACTTGCGGTGATGGATGACGCCCTCGGCCTTTAGCGCGGATAGTTTTTCACCTGTCATGATGCGGGTCGCGGCTTTGATGACCGCCACGCCAGTCGCCTTGGCGACGAAGGGCACGGTCCGGGAGGCGCGGGGGTTCACCTCAAGCACATATATATCGTAGTGGTCGAGATTGGCGGGATCGCGGCTTTGCTTCACGGCGAACTGGACGTTCATGAGGCCGACCACGTTCAGCGCCTTGGCGAGCGTCATGGCCTGGTCCATCAGGTCGATCACGATTTCCTGTCGCAACGAGTAAGGAGGCAGGGAGCAGGTGCTGTCGCCGGAGTGGATGCCCGCTTCCTCGATATGCTCCATCACACCCGCGATAAATGTCTCCTTGCCATCGCACAGCGCGTCAACATCGACCTCGATGCAGTTCTGAAGGTAATTGTCGATCAGCACCGGATTATCGCCCGATACCTGCACGGCAGTCGTGATGTAGCGGCGCAGGCCTTCCATGTCATGCACGATTTCCATGCCGCGCCCGCCCAGAACGTAGGAGGGGCGAAGCACGAGCGGGAAACCGACGTTATGCGCGACCTTTTCCGCTTCTTCGGAGGACCGGGCGATGCCATTCGCCGGCTGGCGCAGCTTGATTTTGTGGATGAGCTTTGAAAAACGCTCGCGGTCTTCGGCAAGGTCGATCGCATCGGGGCTCGTGCCGAGGATCTTTACCCCGG
Organism: Patescibacteria group bacterium; assembly: GCA_035626855.1. Classification (GTDB taxonomy): domain Bacteria; phylum Pseudomonadota; class Alphaproteobacteria; order Micavibrionales; family UBA2020; genus JAPWJZ01. The sequence continues at coordinate 3,183 of DASPMW010000094.1, read as the reverse complement.
CGCGCTCCAGTTCCGCGCAGAGCTTGAGCGGCGTCTGGCCGCCGAGCTGCACGATGACGCCCAACAGTTCGCCCTTCTGCTGCTCGACATGAATAATATCGAGAACCTTCTCCGCTGTGATCGGCTCGAAATAGAGGCGGTCGGAGGTGTCGTAATCGGTCGAGACCGTTTCGGGGTTACAGTTGATCATGATGCTCTCGATGCCTTTTTCGCGGAGCGCGAAAGAGGCGTGAACGCAGCAATAATCGAATTCAATCCCTTGGCCGATGCGGTTGGGTCCGGAGCCGATGATAATCACTTTCTTGCGGGTAGAGGGATCTGCTTCGCAGCTGCCGAGCGCCATGCCGTTCGCCTCGTAGGTGGAATACATATAGGAAGTGTTCGAGGGGAATTCAGCGGAGCAGGTGTCGACACGCTTGAAAACCGGGCGGACGCCTGCCTTGTGGCGCTGGCGCGTGACCTCGTCGGATTTTTTGCCTGTCAGCTCGCCCAGGCGCGCGTCGGAGAAGCCGAGCTGCTTCAGCTCCATCCATTCGGTGAAGTTTTTCGGTAGTCCGCCCTTGCGGACTTCTTCCTCGCGCATCACCAGGGCCTTGATGCGTTCCAGATACCAGGTGTCGTATTTGCAATGTTTGTAGATTTCTTCAACCGTGAAACCGTGGCGGAAGGCCTGCGCGATCACGAGGACGCGGTCGGGGCGCGGCTGCGACAGGGCGGCGACAATATGCTGTTCGTTATAATCGACGCCGGGCGGCACGAGCGCCATTTCCTTCAGGCCCGTCAGCCCGGTTTCGAGCGAGCAGAGCGCCTTTTGCAGCGACTCTTCAAAGGTGCGGCCCATCGACATGACTTCGCCGACCGATTTCATGGCGGTCGTCAGGAGGGCTTCAGTGCCGCGGAATTTCTCGAAATTGAAGCGCGGGATTTTCGTGACAACGTAATCGATTGTCGGCTCGAAAGAAACGGGCGTCGAGCCGGTAATGTCATTTTGCAGTTCGTCGAGGGTATACCCCACAGCGAGCTTTGCGGCGACCTTGGCGATCGGGAAACCAGTCGCCTTGGATGCAAGCGCGGAGGAGCGGCTGACGCGCGGGTTCATTTCGATGACGACGAGGCGGCCGTCTTTCGGATTGACGGCGAACTGCACGTTCGAGCCGCCCGTTTCAATGCCGATGCCGCGCAGCACGGCGATCGAGGCATTGCGCATGACTTGGTATTCTTTGTCGGTCAGCGTGAGGGCGGGCGCGACGGTGATGCTGTCGCCGGTGTGGACGCCCATGGGGTCGATGTTTTCGATCGAGCAGATGATGATGCAGTTGTCGGCCTTGTCGCGCACGACCTCCATTTCATACTCTTTCCAGCCGAGAACGGATTCCTCGATCAGGATCTGCTTGATGGGCGACGCCTTCAGCCCCTGCTGCACGATCTGTTCATATTCCTGGCGGTTATAGGCGACGCCGCCGCCGGTGCCGCCGAGGGTGAAGGAGGGGCGGATGATGGCGGGCAGGCCGACATAGTCGAGCATTTCCATCGCGTCGCCATAGTTATTGACGGTGCGGCCCTTGGCGCATTCAAGACCCAGCTTGTCCATCGTTTGCTTGAACAGGTCGCGGTCCTCGGCCAGCTCGATCGCCTTTTCCTTCGCGCCGATGAGTTCGATGCCAAGGCGCTCCAGCGTGCCGTCCTTGGCGAGCGCGAGCGCGGTATTCAGCGCGGTCTGTCCGCCCATGGTCGGTAGCAGCGCGTCTGGCTTTTCCTTCTCGAGGATTTTAGCGACGATCTCCGGTGTGATTGGCTCGATATAGGTTGCGTCCGCCAGGTCGGGATCGGTCATGATGGTCGCGGGGTTCGAATTGATGAGGACAACCCGGTAACCTTCTTCCCGCAATGCCTTGCAGGCCTGGGTGCCGGAGTAATCGAACTCGCAAGCCTGGCCAATAACGATGGGTCCAGCGCCGATGATGGCGATGGTCTTGATATCCGTCCGTTTGGGCATGGGACCGTTCCCTGTGAATGGGGTGGATTTTGCCGAAGTTACGGCAGCGCCCGCCCGCGCGTCAAGCGTTCAAATAATGCCGGAAACACAAGCGTTATCAGCGCGCTTCGGTTACCAGTTTTCGCGCGGGCGCAAGCGCCGGACGGAAGGTAAGTGAACTGAGCAGATTCGTGAAATCGTCTGTCCATAACTCTTCGTCATCGGGCGGCGCCAGTTCGACCCAGCCGTAATCCTCAAGGGGCGTGAGACTGACGCTTTGCGGCGCGAGCGCGACCCAGATGGAGGGAGAACCCTGCGGTGAGTCGGGCGGCGGCACATCGAGCACGAACCGCGTTTTGAGGTCCAGCTCCTTCGCGACGCGCATCAAGGGATTGGCGAGCGTGAAGTAGCGATTGGAAAGGTTGAAGATCATCATCCCGCCGTCGCTAAGACGGGAGCGGTACGTCTTCACGGCTTCCAGCGTGAGCAGGTGGGCGGGAATCGTGTCGGAGGAGAAGGCATCGAGCGCGATCAGGTCATATTTTTCATCCGCCTGCTTTTCAAGCTCGATCCGGCCGTCGCCGATGATGATCTTCGGCGGGCGTTTGCCTGCGCAGGCCTTGAGGAAGGTGAACTGGGTCTCCGCGACGCGCTGCACGGCGTCGTCGATTTCGAAAAAGGTGAACTGGTTGTCCGGGCGGCTGAAGCAGTTCATCGTGCCGGCGCCGAGGCCGACCACCGCGACGTTCTTTGGGTTGTACAGCGCAAAGACGTCGCCCACCGGGCCGCCGCCCCAGAAATAGGCGGTCGGCATCTTTTCGTATTCCGGGCCCGTGATCTGCAGCCCGTGCGTCGTCGTGCCGTGATACATGAAGCGAACGATGCGTTCCTGCCCGCCGATCACCTGCGGCCGGTCGAACACCTTGATGACGCCGTAAAAATTGCGCGTGGTTGAAACGATATCGCGCGGCACGACCAGCTCGGAGACGAGCAGCAGCGCGAGCGTGCCGAAACAGGCAAGACGCAGGTTCATGCCGAGGATGACCGCGAGCGTCAGCACGATGAGGTCGGCGGTGAGCATATTGTGGTTAAGCTGGCCGATGCTGTCGGCGCGCAGGAAGCTGCCGTTGCTCATGACGAACAGGAAATACATGAAGGCGGCGAATGCAAAAAAGCCGGCGAACATTTTCGCCTGGAGGTTCAGTCGC
>DASPMW010000093.1:0-2349 GCA_035626855.1 Patescibacteria group bacterium | reverse complement strand
CGCTTGTTACATACAGAAAAAGGCAACAAATTTATGACCTTAGTAGCGCAAAACGGCACAGAATCAAAAGCACAAAACGGAAATTTCTTCCGCACCATGGGCTCTTCGGTCCGTTCTTATAAACTCGGCGACCTCTTGGTTGCGAGCGGCCTCATTTCCAAACAGCAGCTTGATAAAGCGCTGCATACCCAGAAACAGACCGGCGCGCGTCTTGGCACTGTGCTGGTCGAGCAAGGCGCCCTCTCCGCCGTTCAATTATACCGCAAACTGGCTGAACAATGGTGCATCAAGGCATCGACCGCCGGCATGGCGATGATGATGCAGGTCTTCACCCCCTCTATCGCCAGTGCGGACCAGGGCGCAGGCGAAAACGTCCGCATGGCGGCCGCCTTCACGACTGCAGCCGTTCGTCCGGCGCTGCCGCAGCGCGCCGCGCCCGGCCTGTTCGGCTCGGCCGAGGTGCAGACCCACGGCGTTGCGATGTTTCCGAAATGGACCTCGGTCATGTCGCGCTTCGACCAGCAGATGAAGACGCAAGGCAGCAGCGCGACCGTCCAGAAATGGAAAGCCGAGCTGAACGGGCTGCGCGGCCTCTCGCGCGAGCAGCAGATCAATGAAGTCAACCGCTACATGAACAGCATCCGCTACGTCGAGGACAACCGCAACTACGGCAAGTCCGACCAGTGGTCGACCCCGATCGAGTTCATGACCCGCGGCGGCGACTGCGAAGACTTCGCGATCGCGAAATACGCGTCCTTGCGCGCGCTCGGCTTCTCGCCCGAACAGCTGCGCCTCGCAATCGTGCAGGACAAGGTCAAGAACATCCCCCATGCAATCCTGGTCGTTTATGACGGCGGCAAGTCCTACGTCCTCGACAACCAGGACAAGAGCGTGCGCGACAGCGGCAGCATCAGCCGCTACCGCCCCATCTTCTCGCTCAACAGCGACAATTGGTGGCTGCACAAACGCGCGTAACTGCGCATGGATTAAAAAGGGCGGCGTCCGCGTGACGCCGCCCTTTTTAATTGTCGACCTAGGCATTAGGCGGCCATGACGGCAGCGAAGTCTTTCTTCTCCCAATACACATCGGCGAATTTCTCCGCCTCGGTGCGGAAGGGAATGCCGCCGGTGCTGTTTTTGTCGAGCCATTCCATATGCGCGTCAAGCGCGCCCGCACGGTCGCCCGACATCGCGCGGCGCGTGAAGCTTTCCATGGCGGCCTCGACCGCGTCGTAGCGCAGGCCCCAAATGCGGAACCACTTGTCGTTCTGCGTCGTGAAGTTATGCAGCCACATCTCGATCGCGTCGCTGCGATCGGGATAGAACATGGCGTTGCGGCGGCGGTAATAAAGCTCCCAGACCAGCCGGTTCGGGTCCTGCTTCCACATCGCTTGCAGCGCCGGTTCGTTCATGTAGCGGTCGGCGAAGATCGGTCCCGCGAAGGTGCGCGGGCGCAAGGAGGGCATGTCGAAATAAGCGACGATTTCCGTCAGCACGCTTGCCAGCAATTCATTATCCTGCATCTTGCGGCGGAAGCCTTCGGAATGCTGGCCCGCGATATGGATCATCTCCGCCCCATGCGCGAATTCGTGCAGCAGGTAAAGATCGCTGCAGGTGTCCTGGTTATACTGGCGATAAGCGACGCCCGACCACCAGACGGAGAAATGCGCGCGCTCGAGGCGCTCGTCGCTCATCTCGTAGAAAAAGCGCGGCAGGTTCGCGTATTTATCGACGATCTGCTGCACCAGCCCGCCAGTGGCATGCGAATGCCTGAACTCCGGCGTCTTCCACAGCGAACGGATATGGTCGTGCATATCGGGCTTGTCAGCGATCAGCAGGGGCTTTTTCATGCGCGTCCTCCCAGAATTTCATGCGCGCGGGCGCGCACGGTTGGATCGATGTCGGGATTGATGATGGCGGCGATCATCGGCGTGAGGCAGAGCCGCGCCCGGCGCTCGCCCTCGCCGCCGCGCGCGAGATACTGCGTAAAGTCGTCGTCGCCGACCGGCGCGGTCGCGAGCAGCGCAACGTCAGAAGCCGCAAGATCGAGGCCGAGCCGTGCCCGCGCCGTCGCAATCGCCGGCCCCTGCCCCAGCGCCGTGTATTTGCGCGGCAGGTCATGCACCGCATATTTCTGCATCAGCGCGGTGCCGAGCTTCAGCGAGAGCAGGTTCTTGAACCACTTATTGCCGAACAGACCCGGATAGGCCGCGCGGGACAGCAGGCCGCCGACGCGATGGTAATAAACCCCCATCGGCTTGCTCAAGGAGAAGAAGATGCTGCGGATATTCGGCGCGAAAGCCTCGACCGTGAATTCCCGCGCGACCGAGCCGACATAGGTGAGGTCGA
>DASPMW010000092.1:0-6673 GCA_035626855.1 Patescibacteria group bacterium | reverse complement strand
ATTGACTACAACGGGGAATCCCGCGAGTTCAAGCAGTCAGGGGCGAGCATTGTGCTGACCTTCGCGCTCGCGCTCGCCTTTATCTACCTTGTCCTGGCGGCGCAGTTTGAAAGCTTTGTCGGGCCGTTCATCATCATGCTGTCAGTGCCGCTTTCTATCGCGGGCGCGCTGCTCGCGCTGTATCTGTCGGGCGGGACGCTAAATATTTATTCGCAGATCGGCCTCGTGACCCTCATCGGCCTTATCACCAAGCACGGGATCCTGATCGTCGAATTCGCGAACCAGACCCGCGATCACGAAAGGGCAAGCCGCCGGGAGGCAGTAAAGAAAGCCGCGCTGATGCGACTGCGCCCCATCCTAATGACCACGGGCGCGATGGTGCTGGGGGCCCTGCCCCTCGCGCTTGCCACGGGCGCAGGCGCCGAAAGCCGCCAGCAGATCGGCTGGGTCATCATCGGCGGCATGGGGATCGGCACAATTTTCACGCTGTTCGTCGTCCCAGTCGTCTACAGCCTGCTGGCCCGCGACACCGACAGCAAAAATGCCCCGGTGCAGGAATCGGCGGTACCAGTCATGCAGGTTTAAGTAACGCTAGGCGTGAACGCGTGGCTGGATGTCGCGGTGTTTTGACCAGATATTTGTATGGCCTTCCGCGCTCGTGACTTTCATCGCGGCGATCTCGAACCGGGTATCGAGCTTGAAGGAATCGTCCTGACCGCGAGCGGCCGAGTAAAGCTGGAGTGAGTCGGTGTAAATCCGCATCGTTTCCTGCGCGCAATTTTCGGGTGCTGTCACCAGCTGCTCGATCAGCATGATCGCGCTCGCCTGCAGCAGCAACCGCGCGTCGGCCGAAAAATTATCCATGCGGCCATAGAGGTCACGCGGCTCCATCTCGCCGATCTCGCGAAATTCGCGGGCGAAATTGCTGAGATCCTGACCCAGCCATTCCGGCTCTTCGGAGAATACGGCGGGGCCGGCCAGGCAGGCGGCCGCGGCGACCTCGCGCTCCTCGCCGCCGTGCTCGTATATCAGGCGTGCCATGGCTACAGGGCCGCGGATATACTGCTCGGCAGCAAGGTCGGGGGCGGCGAAACGACCGAGATATCTCGACCATCCCGCCGCAAATGCTTCGCGGAACAGCTGCCGATCGGGCAGCGATGTTTGCTCGAAATTCATTTACACACCCTACGCCGCGCCCGGTGGCTCGTACTGTTACGGAGGACGATGCCGGGAACGGAAAGCAGTTATAGAACCTACGGGAGAATGAGTCCAGAATTAGTTGGTAAAACGTTGAAATTACGAAACAAAATGAAGATGTCTCGGCCTGTTTGGTGGCTCAAAATTCGATTTTCATATTATATTTTTGTTAAGTAACGCCCGCTATAATGGTGAAAAACGAAAATCCGGGCAGGAGCACATGGATGGGCAAAAAGATCGTGCTTTGTTTTGACGGCACCTGGAACACCCCCGAAAACGAAACGAATATACACAAGATTTATGAAGCGGTGGGGCCGGAAAGCGAAAAGCTTCGCCGCTTCTATTATACCGGCGTCGGCACGGAAGGCGGTCCGCTCAAACGTGTCTTCGCAGGCGCGATCGGCGAAGGCATCGCTGATAAAATACGCCAGGGTTATGATGACCTTGCCAGCATCTATGAGCCAGGAGACCAGATTTATATTTTCGGCTTCAGCCGGGGTGCCTTTGCCGCGAGATGCCTCGCCAATATGGTCGCGTCCTTTGGGTTGCCGACGCGCTACTATGATAGCCCCGAGTTTTCGACGAGCAGCTATTCCGTGGAGCTGGGCGATAAAATATTCAAAGCATACAAGCGCCGCGACGACGAAATGCCGCTCGAACTGCGCAACCACTGTGTCGCGAAGGCGGAAGTGCAAATGCTGGGGGTTTTCGACACAGTCGCATCGCTTGGCATTGCCGCGCTTCATGGAGGGGTCAGTACGCTGCGCTATGGTCATCTCGACGCGGAATGGCATCCGAATATCCTCAACACCTACCAGGCGCTTGCCATCGACGAAAAACGGCCGGAATTCAAACCGATGCGATTTAAAAAGGGTCCCGGCGCGTGGGACCCGAACCATGGCATGGAACAGGTGTGGTTCCCGGGCGTGCATAGCGATGTCGGCGGCGGTTACGATCAAAGCGGCCATGCGGAAAACGCGCTGAGCTGGATGATCAAGCGGTCGCAAGGCGCAGGGCTGGCCTTCGATGCGGCAAAGATTGGCGAATACGCGGTCCAGGCGCACGAAGAACTCGCCGATATTCACGAATCCTGGAACCCGCTTTGGGGCCCCGCCCGCGTCAGGGACATACCGGAAGGCTCGGCGATCAGCGGCTACGTCGAACTGGCGCGCGCGATCGGCGACTACAACCCCTGCAACCTTCCTTTCAACGGGGCGGCGGCAAAGGTGTCTCCTGATGGCGCGGACATACCAGCAAGCAAGCCGCAGCCCGGCGATTGGGTTCCGCTTAAGGTCTCGCCGTACCGGCGCTAGAGAGAATTAAACGCCGCTGAACTTCTTCGATTTCGGGAAGCCGTTAGGAGGCAGCATGCCGGCCTGGGCACGTTCGCCGCGCCAGGGCTTGAGGGCCGTTTCGGTCCGTTCCTTGCCGGCGCTGAAATAGGTCAGGCCCTGCTTGTAAGTGAAGGTCTTGGCATCCGCCAGGCCTCCCTTCTGCAGAATGACCCCGACGCCGCGCGTCATTTCGGGCACCTGCTCCAGCGGGAAGATCAGCAGCTTGCGGGTGTCGCTGATGCAAGCAACGGAATCGCCCGTGACCGGCGTGCAAACCTTCGCCTCAACGCCGTCCTTGACGAGCAGGCATTGCTTGCCGTTGCGCGTCTGGGAAATAACCTCTTTCTCGGGTACGACGAAGCCGCGGCCATCATCCGCCGCGACGAGCAGCCTGCGCTCGGGGTCGTGCTTCATGATGGAAATGATGTCGGATTCAGTCTGGAGATCGATCATCAGGCGCACCGGCTCGCCAAAACCACGGCCCGGCGGCAATTTGTCGCAGCCGATCGTATAGAATTTTCCGTTCGTGCCGAACAGCACGAGCTTGTCGGTCGTTTCGACATGAAGCGCGAATTTCGGTCCGTCACCTTCCTTGTAGGATACGGCGTCGATCTTGTCCTGTTCGAGGTGCCCCTTCATTGCGCGGATCCAGCCCTTGTCCGAGCAGATGACGGTGATAGGTTCCTTCTCGATCAGTTCGTGCAGCGCGACATCGATATCCGTCGGCGCCTTGCCGATCTGCGTGCGGCGCTTGCCCAGCTTGGTGTTCGGCCCGAACAATTCGTAAATATGCCTGACTTGTTTCTTGATCGCCGTCATCTGGCGGGCTTTAGACCCGATGAGCTTTTCGAGGTCGTCCTTCTCCTCCTGAAGCTCCTTGTGCTCGCGCTTGATTTCGATCTCTTCGAGCTTGCGCAGGGAGCGGAGGCGCATGTTGAGAATCGCCTCGACCTGCACATCGGAGAGTCTGAACTTCTTCATCATCACCGGTTTGGGCTCGTCCTCGGTCCGGATGATGTGAATGACCTCGTCGATGTTGAGGTAAGCGATCAGAAGCCCTTTGAGGACTTCGAGGCGGTGATCGATCTGCGCCAGGCGGTGCTTCGAGCGGCGCACCAGCACTTCCTGCCGGTGGTCGATGAACTGCTGCAGCACTTCCTTCAGGTTCATGACGCGCGGCACAAGGCCTTTCTCGAGCACGTTCATGTTGAGCGAAAAGCGCGTTTCAAGGTCGGTGACCTTGAACATCTGCGCCATCAGCAGCTCGGGGTCCATTGTCTTGCTCTTAGGCGTCAGCACGACGCGGACGTCTTCAGCCGATTCATCGACGATATCGTCGATGAAGGGGAGCTTCTTGTTCGTGATGAGCTCCGCGATCTTTTCAATGAGGCGCGATTTCGCGACCATGTAGGGGATCTGCGTGACGACGATCTGCCACGTGTCGTTTTTCAGCTTTTCAACGTTCCACACCGCGCGGACGCGGAAGGACCCACGGCCGGTCTCGTAGGACTGGCGGATCGAGGCCTTGTCTTCGGCGAGAATGCCGCCCGTCGGGAAATCGGGGCCCTTTACGAATTTCAGCAGATCCTTCACTTCGCAATCGGGATTCTCGATCAGATGCTCGAGCGCGTCGCAGAGCTCGGCGGCATTATGCGGCGGGATGTTCGTCGCCATGCCGACAGCGATGCCGCTGGAACCGTTGGCGAGCAGGTTCGGGAAGTTTGCGGGCATAACGACGGGCTCGACCGTTTCACCACTGTAGGTCTCACGGAAATCGACCGCGTCTTCCTCAAGCCCTTCAAGCATGAGTTCCGCAACCGGGGTCAGGCGCGCCTCGGTGTAACGCATCGCAGCCGCATTATCGCCGTCGATGTTGCCGAAGTTGCCCTGCCCGTCGACCATCGGATAACGAACCGAAAAGTCCTGCGCGAGGCGCACGAGCGCGTCATAGACCGACTGGTCGCCATGCGGATGGAATTTACCGATAACGTCGCCCACCACACGGGCGGACTTTTTGGGTGGACCGCCGGCGCGCAATGAAAGCTCCCACATCGCGTAGAGGACCCGGCGGTGGACGGGTTTGAGCCCGTCGCGCAGGTCCGGCAGCGAGCGCGCCATGATGGTGGAAAGCGCATAGGAGAGGTACTTCTCGGATACGATATCTCCGAGGTGACGGTCCTTGATTTCGCTTGCGACGACGAGTGTGGGTTTCTTTGCCATAGGCAAGGTTTTAGCGCATTCCGGGCCGGTTTTCCAGCCCCATCATCCTGTGGAAAACTGCCAAAAACCCACTATTTCGCCATTTTTTCGTATCTTTCCACCAGCCGCAGCCGGGGTTCGGGCAGATTCGAATTGGCTTGGGAGAAGACGCGATGGAGCAGGAAATGGCCCGTCAGCTTCAATCCGTCGAGGATGTCCGAAGGCTCGAGCCGCGCCTCGCCGCGCAAAAAGGGTGGCAGTGGCAGCATGACATCCTTATAGGGCTCCGCCGCCTCGGCCGAGACCGCGCAGCCCGATTTCGGGCTGACGAAGCGCAGGTTTTCGGTCGCCCCGGTTGCCACGCATTTGGAGAAATCCAGCCCGAAACCGAGTTCACGAAGAAGCGCGATCTCCCAGAAAATATAAACAGCCGGCCACACCTCTTCGTCGAAAGCAGCGAGCAACGCCAGCAAACCCTCATAGACGCCGGGGTGGCTTTCATGTTCGGGGAGGGTTTTATCGGCGAGCGCGCAGGCGGACTGCAGCGCGGTAAGCTTCACGGGGCTGTTGATGATGTTGCCTGCAAAGCTGGTATCGAGCTCGATCGTGTAGGTGCCGAGCTGATCATGAGTCTTGGCCGTCCATTGCGCGGCGACCAGGTTACCGATTTCAAGCATACCGCGCACGCGGCTGGAGGTGATGCCATAGACATAACCCGCAGCCCTGCCGTGGCGCTTGGTGAGGAGGCTGACGATGCCGCCGTTTTCGCCGTGGGGGCGCAGAGATAGGATAATGCCGCTATCCTGCCAGCTCAGCGACACTTACGCGGCCTTCAGGGCGCGACCGACGATCTCGCCGACATGCTTTGTATAGCGGTCATAGGTAAATATTTTTTCGAGCTCACCATGCTTGAATGCCTTTTGCACGGCCGGGTCGGCCTTGAGGAGGTCGATAAACGTCCCCTCCCCCGCCCAGACCTTCATGGCATTGGCCTGAACCACTTTGTAGGCTTCCTCGCGGCTCATGCCCGTCTCGGTCAAGGCGAGCAGTACCGCCTGCGAGAAAACGAGACCCTTGAGGCTTTCAAGATTGTGTTTCATGCGCTCGGGGTAAACCAGCAGGTTTTCGACCACGCCGGCCAGGCGATTGAGCGCGAAGTCCGTGAGAATCGTCGCATCGGGCGCGATCACGCGCTCCACGGAAGAGTGGGAAATATCGCGCTCGTGCCACAGCGCCACATTTTCCATGGCCGGGATAACGCTGCCGCGAATAAGTCGTGCAAGGCCTGTCAGATTTTCAGTCAGGACGGGATTTCTTTTATGCGGCATGGCCGACGATCCCTTCTGCCCAGCCGAGAAAAACTCCTCCGCCTCCCGCACCTCGGAGCGCTGCAGATGGCGAATCTCGGTGGCGAGGTTTTCGATAGAAGAAGCGATCACGCCGAGGGTTGCGAAAAACATTGCGTGCCGGTCGCGCGGGATCACCTGAGTAGAGACCGTTTCAGATTTCAGCCCGAGCTTTTTCGCGACATATTCCTCGACTTTCGGATCGATAGTCGCGAAGGTGCCGACCGCGCCGGAGATCGTGCAGCTGGATATTTCTTCCTTGGCCGCGACCATGCGTTTTCGGGCGCGCAGGAACGCGGCGTAATGACCCGCGAGCTTCATTCCGAATGTCGTCGGTTCCGCATGAATGCCGTGGCTCCGGCCGATGCAGATCGTGGCTTTATGCTCTTCGCTGCGTTTTTTCAGCGCCGCCAGCAACCGCTCCAAACCCACAATAATGATATCAGAAGCCTGACGCAGTTGCAGGGCAAACGCCGTATCGATCACGTCGGACGAGGTCATGCCGACGTGTACGAAACGCGATTCAGGCCCCACGAATTCAGCGACGCTGGTCAGAAAAGCGATAACGTCATGTTTGACTTCCCGCTCGATTTCATC
>DASPMW010000091.1:0-2403 GCA_035626855.1 Patescibacteria group bacterium | reverse complement strand
CGGCGATGTGCTGTTTCATTTCTGGGAACGGCTCGTGGAGGGGCGCTGGCTACCCTTGTGCGAATTCACGCTGACGAGGCGGGACGACCAATAGTCGCAAAAAAAAGCCCCCGGCGCACCGAGGGCTTTTTTTTGTAGCGTAGGAGTTAAGCGACATTCGAGAGAACCGCTTCCAGCTTTTCAGCCGCTTTCTTTTCATCGATCTTTTCGATCGCGGCGACTTCGCGGGCGAGGCGCTCCAGCGCAGCCTGGTAGATCTGGCGCTCGCTGTAGGACTGTTCGCTCTCGTCGGTATCCTTGCGGAGGTCGCGGAGGACCTCGGCGATGGCAACGGGGTCGCCCGAGTTGATTTTTGCTTCATATTCCTGCGCGCGGCGGCTCCACATCACGCGGCGGGTCTGGCTGCGGCCCTGCAGGGTCGCGAGTGCATCTTTCAGGCGATCCTTGGACGACAGCTTGCGCAGGCCCGAGGATTTCACTTTCGAAATCGGCAGCTTGAGACGCATGCGGTCTTTTTCGAAGCAGATCGTGTAAAGGGTAATTTCCATACCTGCGATGGTCGTGGTTTCGACGCCTTCGACGCAGCCGACGCCGTGCGCCGGATAAACGACGAAGTCTCCAGTCGAGAAGTCCAGTTTCTCCGGCTTCTTGGCGACAGGCGCGGGGGCTGCGACGGCAACGGGGGCCGGAGCTGCTTTTTGAACTTGCGGGGCGGGTTTCGCCTTTTGCACGACAGGGGCGACCTTCAGGGTTGTTTTGCCCTTCTGCGTTACGGTAACCTTGGCGGCAGGAGCCGATTTCTTCGTGGGAGCTGGCTTTGCGGCTGCCTTTGCAACGGGGGCGGTCTTGGCCGCGGCCGGCTTTTTGGTGGTGCTGGTGGTCTTTGCCTTGCCTTTGGTGATCTTAGCCATGATGCCTCTCTAATTGGGTTGGTACAAAATCGAGGTCCGTTTCTTTCCCAAAGAATTTACAGAATACCTTGGGAAAGGGCAGACTTTCGTCATTTAAAAAGACTGTACAGGAAATGCCATAAAAGGACAAGTCAAATCTTAAAAAAGGGTTAAATCCCAATAATCTACTAACTGTTATCCACAGGGCGGATGTTTAGGTGCCGTAAGAAATCTGGCGTAAACGATTGCAATAACTTGCGATTCCAACGTCTGCTCGTGAGGGGTTAGCACGGCAGCTTACGCAATACGTCTGGAGAAATCTGCTGGAAATAGACCGAAACTATTAAGAGTCGCGTCTAAGGGATTGAAAATTTAAGTGCCTTCACCCGGTTCAGGGCTGAAGAGCGATAGCTTGTTCGGCGTTTCCTTGAATTCCTCGGCCTCGGGCAGGGCGGGGATCTTCTTGGTAATGTTGGGCCAGGGGCCGGTCGAATATTCGCGGTTCAATTCCAGAAACGGCTCGGCGCGGGGGTCGATATCGGTCACGATCGCGTCAATCGGGCATTCCGGAATACAGACGCCGCAGTCGATGCACTCGTCCGGATTGATGACGAGCATATTCTCGCCCTCATAGAAGCAGTCCACCGGGCAGACTTCTACGCAGTCGGTATATTTGCACTTGATGCAGACATCGGTCACGACATAGGTCATGGCTGGCAATTCACCCTTTTTGGTCAGGTGTTATACGCCTTTGGCCGCCGCGCTTCAAGCAGCGCATTAGCCGGCTTTGGGGGCCGTCTGCGTATGGGGCTTCGAAAGGTGGTTGGCGAGGCTGGAGGCACCCGCCGCGGCCAGATGGGCGATGCCGCCCTTGATAAGCCCTGCCGCCTTGCCGAATGCCGCAACGGCAAGACCGCCCAGTATCAGGGTTGCGGCAGCGGGCGGGGCCACGAGGGCGGTCGGCACGGCGACGGCCATCATGGCGACGCCGACGACCATCGGTGGCACCGACACCACGCGCTCGACAAAGCGGGCGGCGCGATTGAACTTGATCGAGTTGCTGTCGCCGAACAGCGTGTACTGGTGCGCGGGCTTGGCGGCCAGCCAGTTGAAAACGTCTTTCATGGTCCGTGCTCCCTTGGGGCATTGAATACTGCCGCGATCATAGCGGCGGGGAGCGGAGAGGGGAATAGGGATTAAAGTTCACATATAATATGGCGAAGAGCTAACCCGCCGCGGTGATCTTCTCGATCAGCTCCCTTTTTACCTGCTCTGCCTTGGTATTATCGATCTGGCAGGTGCCGACCGCCTTGTGGCCGCCGCCACCGTAAGACAGCATCAGCGCGCCGACATCAAGCGGGGAGGAGCGATTGAGGACGGATTTGCCGACGGCGAAGACCGTGTTCTTCCCGTCTTCTCCCGGCAGGATATGCATCGAGACGGTGGCGTTCGGGAAAAGCGCGTAAACGGTGAAGCGGTTCGTCGTATACAGCTCCTGCTCATGCCGGTAATC
>DASPMW010000090.1:0-14375 GCA_035626855.1 Patescibacteria group bacterium | reverse complement strand
CCCGAACTCAGCCAGCAGGCGGTCACCCAGCTGCAGGCGATCTGGACCGGCTTCATGGCGGGCAGCCCCGGCTTCGGCGCGCCGCGCGAGGCGGGGAATATCGACGGGCTCGACTGCCGCGAGACGTTCCTGCAATGGCGGGACGCCTGCCGCGCCGAATTCTTCTCGCCGCTCCTCTGCGTCGAGATCGTCTGCCTCGGGATGATGGATGGCGACAGCCGCTATCGCATGATGTCAGGCACGGCCGCCGCGCAGGCCGTTCACTGCCTCGACATCTATTGCCGTCAGCGAGGCTGGTAGGGTTATAGCTTCATGCCACCGAAGGGGTTGCCCTTCTTGCCGGCCTTGCTGCCTTGCGATTCCAGGCCCTTCTTCACCGCAAAGCCGATCGAGTTGGCGTGGTTCCAGCCGAGCTCGCCGACGCCCTGGATTTCCTTCGCAATTGCGACCAGCACTGGCGCGGTATTCTTCGCGCCCTGTTCCTCGATTAGCGCCGCCGCCTGCAGGGCGAGTTTCTGGAAGGATTTCTGCGTGCCGGACTCGAAGTAATTGCCTTCCTCGCGGGAGTCATACTTCATGTTCCGCTCAATCGCTGCATTGAACGCGTCGATCAGGGATTTTTCCTTGGAATTGGGTTCTTTGGCCATCGTCACACCTCTTTTTTATGTATTTTGTTATGCTCGAAGATAGCATAATAGATTACATAATGTAAAGGATGAAATAGGCTGCCGCGCGTCGCGCAATGTGCGCGCAAACGCGGCGCAACTGCGCGGCATTTAGGACATCGATGTGGGGAAAAATGGTGATCCCGGTGGGATTTGAACCCACGACCCTCTGATTAAAAGTCAGATGCTCTACCGCTGAGCTACGGAATCACGGTATTAAGAGACTGAGATATATAGAAGAAAATCCCGGTCAGCGTCAAGTTTATACGCGCATTCAGGTAAAATGTAAAAGGGAAAATGCGTTGCCCTATATCGCAGCGAATTCAGCCCGATAGCTAATTCTTGAACTTCTTTTTCAGCGCCGAAACCACATTCGGCGTCGCGAAATGCCGGACATTTCCGCCAAGGCGGGCGATTTCCTTGACGAAGCGGGACGAGATCAGCTGGTGCTTCGACTGCGCCATGAAGAATACCGTTTCGATCTGGTCGTTCAGGAAGGAGTTCATGCCGGCCATCTGGAATTCATATTCGAAATCCGATACCGCGCGCAGCCCGCGCACGATCACGCGCCCGTTTTTCTTCACGACGAAATCCATGAGCAACTCGTTGAAGGACACGACCTCGAAGGATTTGCCGGCAATCTTCTTGTTGTTGGCAAGATCGGTCTGGGCAAGCGCGATGCGCTCCTCCACCGAAAACAGCGGCCCCTTGCCGGGGTTTTCGGCAACCCCCACCACCAGGTGATCGATCACCTTCATCGCCCGCTCGACGATATCCAGATGCCCCAGCGTGATCGGATCGAACGTACCGGGATAGATGCCGATAAGGGGAGGGGTGTTTTTGGTGGTCATGACAGGGCGTCCCAAGAGGCGTCATCCCCGCGAAGGCGGGGAACCAACACCGTCACTCATAAGAGCAAAAAGCGGGGTTTCGCGAAAGAGGAATATATACTTTCGTAGAAGCCTATTGGATATCCGTTTTCGTGGAGATGACAATTATTATTCGTCGTTCGCCTGCGGACGGGATGAGCAATTCAGATCCCTCCGCTCTTCACAAAACAATTTATCCAGTTCGGCTCTTTGGCGGATTTGATCCGCGCTAGGTTTAATGCATCGGCAATCACCTGCCAAATCGAATCCTTTCGGGCAGGGGCTATAATTCTCCATATGATTGAGATCAATATTGTGAAGAACAACGTAGGCAACAAAGCTGAAAAAGAAAGATAGGGGAATTAATAGACCGATCCATAGCTTCTTTCTAATAGTCTTGCGCCTGATAACGCGCGTTCCTGTCCATATAATCAGGAAGTTTAATGTAAGAAACGCCGGAACAGCTACCAGCAGGTTGGCTGATAGTGGGGTGATACGTATGCTGCAGGCCCATGCTGGACTAACAATGGCGAGCAATGCCAGCAAGGTCAGATAGAACGTGTTCACGTCTGTCCTTCCTTCATATCATCCGTCCCCACATCCTTAATAATCGCCGCCGATACAACTTCCTCGCCTTCGCCTTCGATGCGGAACAAGGTCACGCCCTGAGACTGGCGGCCGACGAAGCGGACGTCCTCGACCGGCATGCGGATGATCTGGCCGCCATTGGTCACGAGCATCGCTTCATCCGAGTCATGGACGTTGAAGGATCCCACGATCTCGCCGTTCTTCTTGCCAAGCTTCATGTTCCAGATGCCCGAGCCGCCGCGGTTGGTGGCGCGGTATTCGTAGGTCGAGGTGCGCTTGCCGAAACCTTTTGATGTCACGGCCAGCAAAAACTCTTCCAGCTTCGCGAGCTCGTTATAGCGCTCGTCCGTCAGCACGACGTTGCCGCTTGCCGTTTCCTCGCCGTCCTCGCCGCCGACCGGAGCGCTGTCCCCTTCATCTTCCACCTGGTTGCGCTCTTTCGAGGCGCGGCGGAGATAGGCGATGCGCTCGTCCGGCGTCGCGTCGACGGTATGGATGATCGAGATCGAGACGACTTCATCGCCCGGCATCAGCTTGATGCCGCGGATGCCGGTCGAATTACGGCTCTTGAACACGCGGAGATCGGCGACGCCGAAGCGGATCGCCTTGCCCTTGCGGGTCGAGAGCAGGATGTCGTTCTTGTCGGTGCAGGTGCGCACATCGATCAGGCTTTCGTCGCCTTCCAGCTTCATGGCGATAAGGCCGTTGGCGCGCACGTTCTGGAAGTCCTCCAGGCTGTTGCGGCGCACGGTGCCGTGCGAGGTGGCGAAGATCACGTCGAGCTTGTCCCAGGTCGTTTCGTCTTCCGGCAGCGGCATGACGACCGAGATTTTTTCGCCCGGTTCCAGCGGCAGCAGGTTGATGAAGGCCTTGCCCTTGGCCTGCGGCGTGCCGAGCGGAAGGCGGTAAACCTTCATCTTGTGGACGATGCCCTTGGACGTGAAGAACAGCACGGGCGTATGCGTATTGGCGATGAACAGGTCGGTGACGAAATCCTCGTCCTTCGTGATCATGCCGGTGCGGCCTTTGCCGCCGCGCTTCTGCGCGCGGTAGGTCGAGAGCGGCACGCGCTTGACATATCCTGCGTGACTGACGGTCACGACCATGTCTTCCTTCTGGATCAGGTCCTCGAGATCGGTTTCATTCTCGAGCGCGATCAGCTCCGTCTTGCGGGGCGTCGCGAATTTTTCCTTCACCTCGACCAGCTCGTCGCGCAGGACGCGCATCAATTCGCTGCGGGAGCCAAGGATGCGCAGGCATTCCTCGATATAGGCGCAGACTTCTTTCAGCTCGTCGCCGATCTTGTCGCGCTCGAGCGCAGTCAGGCGGTGCAGGCGCAGGTCGAGGATCGCCTTCGCCTGGATATCCGACATCTGGTAGGTGTTGTCGTTCGAGATCGGATAAAGCGGATCGTCGATCAGCTTGATCAGGGCGGCCACGTCGGCCGCCGGCCAGGGTTTTGCGGTCAGCTTGACGCGCGCGTCATTGGGGTCGGAGGCGGTGCGGATGATCGCGATGATTTCATCGATATTGGCGACGGCGACCGCGAGGCCGGCCAAGATATGCGCGCGGTCGCGGGCTTTCTTCAGCTCGTAAATCGTGCGTTTCGCGATCACTTCCTCGCGGAACTTGACGAAGGCCTCGATCATCATCTTGAGGTTCATCGTCATCGGGCGGCCGTAGTGGAGCGCCAGCATGTTGGCGGGGAAGCTCGTCTGCAGTTCGGTTTCTTTCTGCAGCTGCTTCAGCACCACTTCCGGCATGGCGTCTTTCTTCAGCTCGATCACCACGCGCACGCCGTCGCGGTCGGACTCGTCGCGCAGGTCGGAAATGCCCTCGACCTTTTTCTCGCGCACGCATTCGGCCATGCGCTCCAGCAGCTTCGACTTGTTCACCTGGTAGGGGATTTCGTGGACGATGATCGAGGTGCGGTCCTTCTTGCCTTCCTCGAACGAGGTCTTGGCGCGCATCATCATCGAGCCGCGGCCGTTATGGTACATGCCCATGATGCCGTTGCGGCCGATCAGCTGGCCGCCCGTCGGGAAATCGGGGCCGGGGATGATCTCGACCAGCTGGTCGATCGTGATGTCGGGATTGTCGACGTAAGCGACGCAGCCGTCGATGACTTCGCCGAGGTTGTGCGGCGGGATGTTGGTCGCCATGCCGACCGCGATGCCGGACGCGCCGTTCGCGAGCAGGTTGGGGAAGCGCGATGGCAGCACTTTCGGCTCGAGCGAGGATTCATCGTAGTTCGGCTGGAAATCGACCGTTTCCTTGTCGATATCCTCGAGCATCGATTCAGCCGCCTTGTTCAGGCGCGCTTCGGTATAACGCATCGCCGCAGGCGGGTCGCCGTCCATCGAGCCGAAGTTACCCTGGCTGTCAACGAGCACGAGGCGCATCGAGAAGTCCTGCGCCATACGCACCATTGCATCGTAAATCGCAGAGTCGCCATGCGGGTGGTATTTACCCATCACGTCACCGACGATGCGGGCGGATTTCTTGAACGGCTTGGTGCTGTCGTACCCGCCTTCGCGCATCGCGTAGAGGATGCGTCGGTGGACAGGCTTGAGGCCGTCCCGCACATCCGGCAGCGCCCGCGCCACGATCACGCTCATCGCGTAATCGAGGTAGGATTTCTGCATCTCCTCTTCGATCGTAATGGGGGCGATATCGGAGGTGCGGACGGTATTGTCGGTGGTCACGGGCGGTCGGCCTTTCAGGTATTTTTGATACCTGTTTTTTTAGCATTTTTCGGGGTACGGACAAAGACATAAATAGGCTACAGGGCTTTGCATAACCGGCTTGCAGGCGGTTGAAAAACCGAGGTTTCAGAGGCGGAGATTTACTGTGGCGGCGGGCCTATAGTTGGGCCAGCAATAAACCAAGGGCGGCACAGGCCCCGAGCACTGCGGGCAAACTCATTTTCAGCCTGAACAGGGCGATGGCGGCAACACCCGCAATCATGAATGCCGGCGCATCCGGTGCGCCGAGGCGGTAGAGGGTGACTCCGTTGGTGCGGAAGGGCTCGGCGGTTGTGAACAGCGTGTGCAGGCCGAACCAGACGGCGAGGTTGAGGATAACGCCGGTGACGGCCGCGTTGATCGCCGACAGCGCGGCGGCGAGGGACTTGTTGTTGCGCGCGCTTTCAATATAGGGCGCGCCCAGGAAGATCCAGAGGAAGCAGGGCACGAAAGTCACCCAGAGAACCATCGCGGCACCCAGCACCCCGCCCGCATGGCCCATCGTTTTGTAAGCCGACAGGTAGCCGACATATTCGAGCACAAGGATCAGCGGCCCCGGCGTCGTTTCGGCAAGGCCGAGGCCGTTCAGCATGTCCGGCGGCGGGATAAGGCCGAGCTGCGCAACATAGGCGAGGACTGCATAGGCGCCCCCGAATGTGACGACCGCGAGGCGGCTGAAAATAACGCCAAGCTGCGAGAGGATATGATCGCGGCCCAGATACAGCATCGCCGCCAGCACGGGCGTGAACCAGATGGCAAGCCCGTCGAGCAGCGTGCGCAGGCTATGCGCCTGCGCCGCCTGCGTGTGCAGCAGCAGTCCTTGCGCCTCCATGCGCTCGAGCACGCTTGCGCCCGCGCTGGCCGTGCCAGATTTCAGGACGGGCGGGGGAAAGGATTTCGGCGCGAAAAACCCGAGCGCGCCTGCTGCCAGCACGATCAAAGGGAAGGGGAGCGCTAAAAAGAAGATGCCGACAAAGGCCAGCGCCGCGACCTGCCTTGCCGCCGTTGATCGCAGCGAGCGCCGGCCGATGCGCAGCAGCGCTTCGATCACGACGACGAGCACGGCGGATTTCAATCCGTAAAAAAGAGCGGCGATCAGCGGCGCTTCGTGCCACTGCGCATAGATCGCGGAGAGGACGAGGATCAACGCGGCCCCCGGCAGCACGAACAGCAGGCCCGCCGCGATGCCGCCCTTGGTCTTGTGCAGCAGCCAGCCGATATAGGTCGCGAGCTGCGTCGCCTCCGGCCCCGGCAGCAGCATGCAGTAATTCACCGCGTGCAGGAAGCGCGCCTCGCTGATCCAGTTTTTTTCCTCGACGAAAATCCGGTGCATGAGCGCGATCTGCCCGGCCGGCCCGCCGAAGCCGAGCAGCCCGATTTTCGCGTAGGTTTTCAGCGCCTCGTTGAAGGGAATCATGCCGATGGTTTTAGCATTGTTTTTCAGGATCTTGGCAAGAATCGGCGCGGTATCATGATGCAACATAGTCCATAAGTGAGTATAACTAACCTGCTGATTATAAACATATTTTTCAGCTGCGTTTGACGCCGCATCTTTGCCATGTAAGGATTTAATTATGAGTTAACCAACGGCGAAAACGAAAGGATGGAAAGACGCCGCAGACCACGAGACGACGAAAGAAAACCCCCGACAATATCAAGCCCGAAAAGATTCGCGGTGACGCGAAACGCTGCAACCACGACCGGAAAGGAGCAATCACGAGAAGAGACGGCCGACGCAACCAGCAAAGGAGGACAGAGCAAGACGAACGAAGGATGACGGCACCGATATAACATTTGGAAATTTCATCCGGGGCATCGCGCGAAATCACAGGGAAAGGAGATTCTTGTCAGCGCGCGATGCCCGGAGCTAAAAAACAGCCCCACACCCGCCATTTCGCGGGCTTTCAAGTTTTTGATAGCGCAGGTTTTATTGCAGTATGCGCAATTTGTTCTTTACTTGTTCTCCATTCCGTGATAGCGTGTAATGGTACTGTCGATTGCGGCAGGCGCTAAAACAGCAGGCCAGAAGGCCGGAAGGGAGAACAAGAAAATGAAAAAACTGCTCCTCGCGATCCTTCTTCTCCTCGCCGCCGCCGGTACGTATTTTTACCTCAACCTCAACAGCACGGCGAAGCGCCTGATCGAGGAAGCTGGCGCCGCCCCCATCGGCACGCCCGTGCATGTCAGCACGCTCAGCTTCTCTCTCCCCGACATGAAGGCAAGCATCGGCAAGCTTTCCATCGAAAATCCGAAGCCCTATGGCCGCGCCTTCCTCAAGACCGACACCGTCGATTTCAAGGTCGGCAGCGTCTCGCAAACGCTGGTGGTGCTGGATGAGGTCGTCGTCGACGGCATGACGATCACCTATATGACCGGCAGCGGCGGCAGCAATATCGAGAGCCTGCGTCGCGGCATGCGCACCGGCAAAGCCGATGCCAATGCCGCGCCCGCGCCGAAGCTGATCATCAAGCGCCTGCGCATCACCCACGCGAAACTCGTGCCCCACCTGCCTGGGCTTGGCGACAGCGCGGTCGATATTCCCGATATCACGATGACCAATATCGGCACGAAGAGCAAACCCGCGACCGCCGCCGAAGTCGTCGCCCAAATTGCGCCGAAAATCATGAACGGCGCGGCGGCGGCGGCGCGGAAGGTGACGCTGCAGCTTCCCGAAAAGGCTGTCAGGGATACACTTGGTAAGACGGGCGGGGCATTAAAGAAGCTGTTTAAATGATGACCACTCTCGATTTGACATAAACCAGGATTTCGGGCTATACTCGCGTTTTATCGCGAGGTATCCGCCATGAGTCTCAGCACCGCCTTCAACGCCAATCCAGACCGCGCCGCCCAGCTCGCGCTGCTGGAGCAGGCGCTCGACATTCTTAAAGACCAGAAGGCGGCGAGCCATGAGAACCGCAGCATGCATGGCGAGCTCGCCGAGACGCGGCGCTTTATCCGCCAATGGGGCGGTGATGCGGGCGACGGGGAAGGGGTCTGCGCGCGCAGCTATCCAAACCCGCGCGCCAATGACATTGCGCAGGCTCAGGTAAAGCTGAATGAAATGCAGACCGGCGTGATCGCGCGGCTCGCGGCGGGCGAGGAAAAGCTCGTCGGTTTGGTCGAGAAGATTTTCGGCGGCGACGAGAAAAAGCTCGCAGCGTTTTACAGCGGCGCCGCGCCTTCGAATGACTACCTCGCGCAGAAATGGACCGGCGCGGTCCAGGCTGCCTATTCCCATCCTGCCGGCGCCACGGTCGATGCCGGCACAGCGGTGACCGCCGTCGTCGCCAAATTCGCCGCCCCCGATGCGGTCGATGGCCAGATCAAGAAGATCGAGGCGCTGATCGATGATGGCAAGTTCGCGAACACCGTGAAGCGCGTCGCCTGGCACGTCGGCAAGAAGATCGGGCTGGCGTCTTAAAAATTCTCGTCGAGTAATCGGAAAGTTGGCGCTGCGATGTTTCATCGCCGCGCTGCTCCCTCTCCCCGACCCTCTCCCGCAAGGGCGGGAGAGGGGGAATTCAGGGTTTTGGGACAGGGGTCGGCTTGGGCCCTGGTGTGTTTTCCGCGAGGAATCTCATCATCGGCGGATATCTGAAGAACTCGTCGATAGCGGCGCGGATGTCGGGGTCGGTGGTGCTGTTCTGCACTTTCATCGTCTCGCGCACGAAGAGGGCGTAGGCGTCTTTGTCCTGCTGATAGAGCTTGTCCTTCACCGCCTGCTGCGAACCATATGCGGCGAGATAGGCGGCGCCGGCGTCGGCAAAGGCGTTCGTCACCTTCGTCATCACTGATGGGGAGAGTGCGTGCTGCTGCGCGATTTCCTCGGCGAGGGCGGCTGTTTCGGCGAGTGAAAGCTGCGTCACATCGCGCTGCTGCGCGAGCTGATGGACATGGCGCAGCACGCCGGTCGTGTAATGGATGGGCGACTGCGCAAGGACCAGCGGCAGCGCCTTGTTGTTATAGTCGAAGAAATCCTGGTTCAGGCCGTAGCGCTGGATATGGCGCAGCGTGGCGAACGCGTCCGCCGCCGCTTCGCCGGCATGCCCGCCGGCAAAGCCGCCTTTCACGACATAATGGCCGAGTTCATGGTCGAGGATGTAATTCGCGCGCATCTCGGAGGTATAGCCGCCGCTGAACACGCCGGCAGGCGCATCGTCGAGCGCAATCATCCGGACCGGTTCACCGGCGATCGAGCGGAATCGCATGGCTATGCCGCCGGCGTTGCGCTGGTGCAGGGTCTCGGCGGCGGCCTTGACCGACTGCTTCACCTCCTCGAGATTCCGGGTGAGGTGTTCCGCAATCTCGGGCGCGACATAGACCGGCGTATCAAATGTGCGTGCGACGACGACCAGGCGCTTCAGCACTTCAGGGAAGGCGTCATGCGCGGCGGTCGCGGCATTGGCAAACTGGCTGGCAAGCGGTTCCGGCATCGGCCCTCGTAAGATCAAGCCGCTATCCTATCACAAGTTATATTTATGAAAAAGAGAAAACGCTATTTGCGTGTGTCGTCGTCATCGCCGCGATAACCGGGCGGTTTCGGCGCGGGCGGCTTGATCTGCGGCGCGGGTTTCAGGACGAGGGAAGGGCGCGTGATGCGCTGGACTTCGTTGCTGAGGTCTTCCAAATGCTCAATCGCCTTCGGCAGCAGGTGGCGCGCCTCAGTGATGAAGTTCAGGTTGTTGTCACGGTTGCCGTCGGTATCAAAACGCCCGAACAGGTTGAGGCCGTGCATCATTGCGCCGCGCCCCGCATAGACGGTCACGATGCCGGGGCCGAGCTGGGGTTCGTTTTCCCAGCTCCACTCGCCCTTTGTCGCGGCGGCCACGATTTCCTTGGCGCGCGTGATTTCAGCCAGCGTCATGATCGGCGGCGATGTTTTGCCGAGGCCCGCCTTCAGGTTCTCGATATCACCCTCGAGCGTCGAGATATGCAGCAGCGCCTTCGGCAGCAGGCTGCGCGCTTCGGTGATGAAGGCGAGGTTGTTGAGGCCGTTTGAATCAATCTCGATATTGCCGAAAATCGCGGGGCCGCGCGTGTTGGGGGCGGGATCGGCGCGGACGGAGAATTGGGAGGGGCCGACCCAGCTGTCGTCCTCGAACGACCAGGGACCGGGCGTTGCCTTGGTGGACAGTTCCAGCGCGCGTTTGCGTTCGGCGGGGGTCATTCAAGCACCTGTCATTCTGAGCGAAGCGAAGAATCTCTCTGTGCCGACAAGGGAGATCCTTCGCTTCGCTCAGGATAACAATGACGGACCGGTAGCTCGGAAAATCCTTCGAGTAATGTCTGTTTTATCATGGATAAATCAATTCTGTCAAATAGGGCGCGCTTCAAACGTGACAAGCCTGCACCACCTAAGTCAAAAAGTTCCACGGATATGGGAAGGGGCTATTGCTATCCATTTATATATAAGGCATTTTCCACCAACTCAAAAAACAGGGCAGGCCCCTTGCCGGCCACATATATATAAGAGGAACACAAATGCCGTTTGATCTTCAGACTATTGTGATCGCGTCGGGGGTGCTGGCACTCCTGTACGGGATTCTCACGAGCTTCCAGGTCATGTCCAAAAGCGCCGGCAACGCGCGCATGCAGGAAATCGCCGCCGCCATCCAGGAAGGCGCGCAAGCCTACCTGAACCGCCAGTACACGACTATCGCCGCCGTCGGCGTCGTCGTCGCGATCTTGCTGGGCGTCACGCTCGGCAAATCGACCGGCATCGGCTTCGCAATCGGCGCGATCCTCTCCGGCCTCGCGGGCTATATCGGCATGCACGTCTCCGTGCGCGCCAACGTCCGCACGGCTGACGCCGCGCAAAAAGGCCTGCAGGAAGCGCTGACCGTCGCGTTCAAGTCGGGCGCGATCACCGGCCTGCTCGTGGTCGGCCTCGGCCTCCTCGGCGTTGCTGTTTACTACTTCACGCTCAAGCACAAAGGCGTTCCGCTGCGCGAAACGCTGGAAGCGCTCGTGGCACTGGGCTTCGGCGCCTCGCTGATCTCGATCTTCGCGCGCCTCGGCGGCGGTATCTTCACGAAAGGCGCGGATGTGGGCGCGGATCTTTGCGGCAAGGTTGAAGCCAACCTGCCCGAGGACGATCCCCGCAACCCTGCCGTGATCGCCGACAACGTGGGCGACAACGTCGGCGACTGCGCCGGCATGGCGGCCGACCTGTTCGAGACGTTCGCGGTCACGCTGGTCGCCACGATGCTGATCGCTGCTTCCGTCTTCACGCCTGAAAAACTCACCGCCGCGATGGAACTGCCGCTGCTGATCTGCGGCCTTTGCATCATCGCCTCGATCCTTGGCACCTACTTCGTGCGCCTCGGCTCGTCGGAAAACATCATGGGTGCCCTGTACAAGGGCCTCATCGTGACGGGCGTGGTTTCGCTCGGCATGATCTGGTGGGCGATCGATGTCACCGTCGGCATGAACGGCACGCTGCCGATGCTGTCTGGCGACGTCGTCACCGGCACCAAGCTGTTCCAGTGCGCGATCGTCGGCCTCGTCGTGACCGCGCTGATGGTCTGGATCACCGAGTACTACACCTCGACCGCGTACCGCCCCGTCCGCTCGATTGCGAAAGCGTCGGAAACGGGCCACGGCACGAACGTGATCCAGGGCCTCGCGGTGTCGCTTGAATCGACCGCGCTCCCCGTCGTCGTCATCGCTATCGGCATCTATGTCGCCTATAGCGCAGCCGGCCTCTACGGCATCTCGCTCGCGGCAACCACCATGCTGGCGCTCGCCGGCATGATCGTCGCGCTCGACGCCTACGGCCCCGTCACCGACAACGCCGGCGGCATCGCCGAAATGTCGGAAATGCCGAAAAAAGTCCGTGTCGTCACCGACGCGCTCGACGCAGTCGGCAACACGACGAAGGCTGTCACCAAGGGCTACGCGATTGGCTCCGCCGGTCTTGCGGCGCTGGTGCTGTTCGCGGCATTCACGGAGGAGCTGAAGCACTATTTCGGCGCCGGTTCGGAATACGCGACCACGCATGAGCCGCTGCTCGTGACCTTCCCGCTGAACGAGCCCTTCGTGATCATCGGCCTGTTCCTGGGCGGGTTGCTGCCTTACCTGTTCGGCGCGATGTGCATGACCGCCGTCGGCCGTGCCGCTGGCTCGATCGTGGTGGAAGTCCGCCGCCAGCTGCGCGAGATCCCGGGCATCCTGAAAGGCACCTCCAAGCCTGACTACGGCCGCGCCGTGGACATGCTGACCAAGGCCGCCATCGGCGAGATGATCATCCCGTCGCTGCTGCCGGTGCTCTCGCCCGTCGTGCTGTTCTTCGTGGTCAAGGCCGTTTCCGGCTCGATCGCTTCCGGCTTCCAGGCCGTGGGCGCGATGCTGGTCGGCACGATCGTGACGGGCCTGTTCGTCGCCATCTCGATGACCTCGGGCGGCGGCGCGTGGGACAACGCGAAAAAATACATCGAGGAAGGCCATTACGGCGGCAAGGGCTCCGACGCCCATAAAGCTGCCGTGACCGGCGACACCGTCGGCGATCCCTACAAGGACACCGCCGGCCCCGCCGTCAACCCGCTCATCAAAATCACCAACATCGTGGCGATCCTGCTGGTCGCGATCGTTGCGGCGATGATGAAGTAAAAGGCGGAAACGCCAACAAAGAGCCCCTGCCGCGAGGCAGGGGCTTTTTTGTTGTCAGGCGAAGGCATCCGCTTGAATTCTCACACGGTTTTAGGCTTGCTTCCCATGAGATATTTCCATATAATCTTCCGATGGCCATGAAACCCCCGCATGCCCCGCTGCCGCCCGGCGGCGCGGAAGATTTCTTCGACGCTGCCGCGCGCGGCGACGTTGATGTCGTGCGCAAATTTCTGAAGCAGTATCCGCGGCTGCGCGACGATAACTCGTCACCCACCGCCGCGACGGCGATCATCCTCGCGGCAAAAGAGGGGCGGCTCGAAGTGGTCAAGCTTCTCGCCGAAGCAGGCGCGAACCTGCGCGCCGGCGACCGGGGCGACCAGAGCGCGCTTTTCTATGCGGCGTATAAAGGGGAGGCGGCGGTCGCGCGCTTCCTGATCTCGCTCGGTGTCGACCCGCGCGCGCCAAACCGGAGCGGGCAGTCACCCGCCATGATGGCGCGGGCTGCCGACCTGCCGATGTTCGCCGACGAGATGGAAAAGCAGTATGACCAGTACCTCGCCGACAAGCTGGAGGCCGAACGCCGCGCGCGGGCCGAGAAGGAAGAGCTGCACCGACAGAATGTGCAGGATGTGACCACGGCGGTAAAAGACGGCGTGAAGACGCAAGTCGCTGCCCCCACGACCGCGAGTTTCAGGAAGGGCCGCGCGCCGTGACGGCGCTTGCCGCTCTCGACGCGCAGACGAGGCGCGCGCTGCGCGATTCATTTTTCGCCGCCGCGCGCCTGGGCGAGCTGGACGGGCTGCGCACCATATTTTCCAACTATCCCGAATTGCTGGACGCGAAGGATGACCGTGACGGCGCGACCGCGCTGATTTTGGCGGCGGAAAACGGCCATTTGCGGCCGGTAAAGTTCCTGGTCGAGAACAAGGCGGATATTTTCGAGACCGACAGCGCGGACCGCACGGCGCTTTATGCTGCCGCCCAGGCGGGGCGTGCGCTGATTGCGGAATACCTGGTGGAAGAAGGCCTCGACCCCGAGGACAAGGGCGACGTCAATCTTTCGCCCATCGGCATTGCCGAGGCAAAGGGCTTTTCCTCCATCGCCGAGATCATGCGGAGCGCGCGCGTGGCATATCTCGAAGAGGAAGCGCTGAAGCGCGCCGATGAAGCAGCGGCGCAGGCGGAGAAACTGGATGCGATCGGCGCCAGCCTGCAGGGCGGCACTGCCGCAAAAATCGCGGCGCCGATGACCGCGCGCTTCGCGCCGAAGCCCTGATAATTACTTGTCGGCCTTGTTGAACTTGCCGAGGTTGCCGACGAACTGCTGGACGGCGGTGAATTCCTTGCCGGCCGAAGGCGTCGTGCGGGAAACGAGATCGACGTCATGGCCCGATTTCGGGTCGACGCTGGTGATCGCGGCCACGCGGTCCTGCTCGTCGAACACCACCTTGATGATCTGGCGGCGCTCGACCTCGGGGCGGAAGATGCCCTTATGCTTGTCCGTCTCGCCGATATAATACCAGGTCTTGTTGTCGAAGCTGCCGAGCGCTGTCGGCGGTCCCCAGATGCGCTCCACATCCTCGCGGCCGGATTCCTGCACCTTTACCTGCTCCAGCTGGTGCTTGGGCAGCAGGTTGCCATGCGTCGTCACGGTCGGGGCGCAGGCGGACAGGAGCATTGCGGTCAGGATCAGGGCAGCGGCTGGCGATTTCATGCGGAAAACCTTGGGGTTAAACCTGCCTTTTTATACGGCCTTCCCGGCCTGAAAACAAGGTGATAGGGAAAGCCCTTGGTTTTCAGGGCAAAAGGCGTATATTGCTGTTTTAATGGGCGGTTTAGCATGACAACACAACCGGAATTTTCCCGCGTCATCGCGGTCGAGGGCATTACGCCCGACAAAG
>DASPMW010000089.1:0-13240 GCA_035626855.1 Patescibacteria group bacterium | reverse complement strand
CACGATGACGATGTCTCCCGTGTCGACCGAAAAGCTTGCTACCTTGCTGCGCACCCATCTGCCGCCTGAGCATATGCCGGAGATCGAGCATGAGAAAACGCGCTACACGCTTCTGACCCATCCCGATCGCGCCAAGGATCTCGCCTCCGAGCTCGTGCATATTTTCCAGGCCGAAGGGATCAAGCCGATGGAAGGCGATTACCAGCGCTATTCGCCGAAAAAACCTGCACAACGTACCGCAAGCGCCTGATCTAAATTGCAATAAAATTATCCACACCGCCCCTTGCGACTCATCTGGTCGCAGCGCATACTTCCCGCACATTTTCATAGTTATTTGCGAGGTATTGCCATGGGTACGGACAAGGCAAAACAATCCAAAGCCAAAGGGCAGTTCGATCAGGCTGTCGCAGGCGAAGCCTATTACAGCATTTTCTCCATCGAGCCCGCGCCCGACGATACCGCCCCCGGTAAATGGGAAGTGCTGTTCTTCGTCTCCGGCTCAAAGGACGATGTCGGCGCGCCAAGCCCGCTTTCCACGGCGGAGCTGCACAGGATCCTCAATCGCTACTACGCGAAGCACGGCCGCGAACGCCCGGAATTTGAGGGCGAACTGTCAAAAAACATGCATCTCGGCCGCGTCGCGACGAAGGAACGCGCCGAACGGCTTGCGGCGGAGCTGACCTACATATTTGAAGACGCAGGCCTCAGCCCGATGAAGGAGCAACTCGGCAAGTTCCAGCCGATGTCGCCCGAAACCTCGCGCCCGATGCCGAAGCCGAAGCTGCCGAAGCCGCCGAAATTCGGGCGCGCATGAGCGGCTATTACTGGATCTTCGGCATCGAGCACGCCCCGCTCCTGGGCGTTGACCCGGGTAAGCCCTGGGCCGTCCATTTCGGCATGTCCTCCGACCGCGTCGACATGGACCGCAAGTTCGACACCGGCCGCCGCAAGAGGCTGGAGGAACTGCTGGAGCAGCATTGCCCGCGGCCGTTGTTTGATTTTGAAGTCTCGAAAAACTGGCATACCGCCCGCGTGGAAACGCGTGAAGCGGCGGAGCTCCTGTCGGTGAAAATCGCGCAGGTCCTGCGGGACGCCGGCCTCAGGCCGATGGAAGATGAAGAAGCCCGCCTCGCCCGCCGGCCCGAATTTCCCGCGCCCAAACCGGCCGCGCCAAAGCCTTAACCCGCGACCTCGCGCTCCAGCTGCTGCAGGTAATCCTTCATGAACGCTACGCGCCGTGCGCCCTCGGCCCGCGCGGCGGCTGTTTGAAGGGTTTCCGCCGTCTTGAACAGCTTGACGAAGAAATGATCGATGGCAAAGGCGCGGTCGTCAGGCATGCGTGCACGGGCGAGCATGTCCTCCTCACTGTAATAAGGGCGTCCCAGAATGGCGCTCGTCGAAAAGCAACGCGCAATGCCAATCGCGCCAAGGCCGTCAAGCCGGTCGGCGTCCTGAACCACTTTGGCTTCGATCGTTTCGCAAGGGATATTGGCGCTGAAGGAATGCGTTTTGATCGCATGCGCAATCGCGCCTAAAAACGCCGCGGGGTAACCGATGCCCTGGAGATATTCGACCGCAGCATCCGCCGACAGCGTAGATGCCTGCGCGCGGCGCGGATCGCTTTTCGGCACGTTCACGAAATCGTGGAAATAAGCGGCGGGTAGCACGACATTCAGGTCGGCGCCCTCTTTCGCGGCGAGACGCGTCGCGGCTGCGACGACGCGGCGGATATGCAGGAAATCATGGGAGGGATCGGACGAAGGGTATAGCTCCTCCGCCTTCGCGGCGAACACCGCGTCCCATTTTTGCAGGCTGTCGGGAAGCATCAATAGGCCGTCTTTTTCAGGTTTTCGATCTCGGTCGAGAAACCGTGCGGGTCGGCGATCGGCGGCAGGTAGATGTTTTTATCGTCGAGGGTGTGGGTAAACATATAAATCTGCCCGTAATTCATCATGTTGCCGACCAGCGACTGCGTGATGTTGCAGTAGTTGATTTCACGCATGTTCAGCTTGTAGGCGATGATTGAAAAGACGCCGCTTTTATACAGGAAGCGCTTGTCCGTCAGCACGATCTCGGTGGTCCACTTGACGATCATTTTCTTGAGGAAGGCAAAGCCGCCGATCAGGATGCCCAGCAGGGGCGCGAGAAAGACCACGCGGTTCTCGGGCGCGGTCAGCGCCGCATCTTTGCCGCCGCCGAATTTCGCCATGGCCGCCGCGATGCCGAAGCCAAGGCCCACCCAGATGAGTGCCTGCATCCAGGCACCGAGGGAATAGGTCCAGTGAAACTCGCCGCGCCGGACAACGCGCTCGCCCTGCAGCATGGTTTGCTTCAGGAAGCGGCTGTGGCGCTGGTCAGGGTTCTTTTCCATGCGGCTATATTTGCACGGGAAAACGATGATGTCAAAACCCGCCCTCTTTGTCATTCCGGCCCGGCCGGCCATTCCATTCAGACGAGCAAACATAACCCTCCCGGGGGCAGCCGGGAGGGTTACGCTTGGTACAGCCTGTTACGTGTGTGCAGTAAAGGCCATCCCGCCGCAGGACTAAGCCCGCGGCGGGGGGAAGATACCTCTGAGACGGAAGGCGGGTGTGGAATCCTGCGCGCCTGCGCAATTTTTTTTAAAAAGCACCCCGCTTGGAGCGCGCAATCCCGGCGCGAATTACAGCAGTCGCGCGCCATTCGGGACAGGAAAATCGGGCGAGAGCATGACGACATTCCCCTCCGCGTCATCAACTCCCGTTGTCAGGACTTCCGACATGAAGGGCCCGACCTGCTTTTTGGGGAAGTTGACAACGCATAGCACCTGCCGCCCCGGCAGTTCGGCCAGCGTATATTTTTTCGTGATCTGGGATGAGGACGCCTTGATGCCGATGGCGGGACCGAAATCGATCCAGAGCTTGTACGACGCCTTGCGCGCTTCCGGGAACGGCTCCGCCTTGACGATGGTGCCGACATGCAGCCCCACCTTCATGAAATCGTCCCAGGAAATTTTTACATCCGTCATTTCATCACCGTGAAGAAGAAAGTGGAGCCCTTGCCGAGGCCGGATTCAACCCAGATGCGGCCGCCATGGTTATCGACGATTTTCCTGGCGGCGGAAAGGCCGAGGCCGGTGCCGTTATAATCCTGGTAGGAATGCAGGCGCTTGAACGGCTCGAAGATTTTGTCGGCATTCGCGGCGTCGATGCCGATGCCGTTGTCGCGCACCGAAAACAGGTAATGATCGCCCCGGTCGGAAGCGTTGACATGCACGATGGGCCGGTTGCCGGGCGGCTGGTACTTGATGCCGTTATTGATGAGGTTCTGCATGAGGCTCATGAACTGGACCGGATAGCCGTGCAGCACGGGCATCTCGCCATAGGTCACCTGCGCATCATGCTCTTCTATCGTGACTTTCAGGTTGTCGAGTACGTAGCGCATGAGCTGGTCGACGTCCATTCGCTCGCGCGCTCGCGCGCCCTGGCCGACCCGGGCATATTCGAGCAGGTCCGAGACCATCGCCTGCAGCCGCTTCGCGCTTTCGGTGATGATCGTCAGGTATTTTTTGCCGCCCGCGTCCAGCCGCGTTTCATACTGGTGCCAGAGCAGGCTGCTGAAATTGGCAACTGCCCGGATCGGCTCCTGCATATCGTGGGAAACGATATAGGCGAAGCGCTCCAGCTCGGCATTCGACTGGGTCAGCTTATCGATGACCGTCGCAAGGTTCGCTTCCCGCTCGCGCAGTTCCGCCGTCCGCATCTCGACGATCCGGTCGACATCGTCGGCGCGCTTGCCGAGGACCGTCAGCAGCATGCCAAACAAACCGGTCATGAGCAATCCGCCGAAGAGGATGATGGCAGCTTCGCTGCTGGCGACCTTTTTCTCAAAGACCGGCGTACTGCGCCAGGTGAACAGCCATTTGTGCTGCTCGACGGGCAGCACGCGGCTCACGACGAACTGCGCGTCGCGGTCCGGCCCCGTTTGCAGCACCGTGCGGCTGGGGTCCGCGTCAGGCGTGTCGTATACGGTCATGTCGAAATCCATGCCTTGCGCGACGGTGAGATCGCGCAGGAACGGCGCCGCATTGAAGGGCGCCGACACCCAGCCGCGCAGCGCGGCCCAGCGTTCCGCCGACGTGGCGGCAGGCAGGCCCGGGTAATAAAGGGGAACCATCATGACAAACGCGGGCGATTTCTCATCGTCCTGCACAAGCTCGATGCGGCGCGTCAGCGCCGGGCCGCCGGTCGCGGCCGCGATTTCCGCCGCCTCCCGCCGCCACCGCTCCGCGCCCAGATTGAAGCCAAGTGCAGGCTCGTTGCCGTCCCTTGGCTCGATATATTTGAGCACATAAAGCGCCTCCGCCCCTTCGGGGTGGACCCGGAATTCGGGGTCTCCCTCGGCCCGGCGCTCCTGCAGGAATTTCGGCAGGGTTTCCGGATTTAGGTACTGGGCAAAGCTGATGCCGCGCAGGCCCGGCAGCCGCTGCCGCAGGCGGATGGCCTCCGCGAAATTGTGCCATTCGTCGCGCGAGACGCTGTCGGAACCTGCGAAAAGACCGATGCCGCTCAGCATCGCCTGCTCATAGGCTTCCAAGCGGTATTGGAACGCACGCGCGCTCTCCTCCACCATGCGCTCAAACCGGCCGCCCGCCTTTTCCTCCGCCTGCAGGCTGACCTGCCGCCAGGCAACGAGCGTCACGACGAGCGGAATCACAAGCGCTGCCAGCGTGACCACCGGGAAGCTTCCCTTGCGAAATCCCGCCGCGTTGACCTTGCGGATTGCGTTTGCAAAGGCCAGCGTGATGGGCACAAAGATGACTGCACCGATGGCATCGCCGCACCACCAGCTGCGCCAGTTGGCGTAAAATTCCCCAGCCGTGATTTTATGCGCAAGAAGCAGCGCGAGGCTGCCCACGGTGGGCGAGACGAGGCCGGCGATGGGACCGACGAGCACACCGAGCCGTATTGCATCGCGCGGATGCTCGATGACGACTGGGACTCCAAGGAAACGGCGGACAAGGTAGTAGGCGGCATAGGCGCCGAGCGCGGCGCCGGCGGCGATCAGCGCGCCTGGAAATATATTAAATCCCGAAAAGTCGGTGTCTTTCCACGCCGCGTCGAGAAGGAAGGAATTGAGGAGGAAGTTGCCAAGAAACACCCCCGGCCATAACCTGCCGCCAAAGGCAATCAGCATCCCCGCCGCAATACCGGCCGGCGGCCAGAGCCAGGAGGCATAGGAATTGCCCTGCGCAAGCTCCATCGCGGGCTTTCCGAGCGCGAAATAGAGCGTCGCAATCACGAGTATCTGGCCCGTGTATTCGAGCGCCTGCGTCCTTTGGCCGTGAGCCATCCTGCCTCCGTTGCACCACTTTACCGTTTCAACAGCCAAATGAAAATATGTTAGCATCGGTTCATGACGCGCGCGCCGAATGCAGAGCCGATCCATATTCTTTATGCTGAAGACCAGGAATCCGACGCGCTGTTCATGGAGCAGGCCTTCCTGACCGCAAAAGCCAAGCTAAATCTGCACTTCCTGCGCGACGGCAATGCCGCGCTTGCCTGGCTCAACAACGAGCCGCGCCTGCCCGATCTGATCTTCCTCGACATCAACATGCTCGGCATGAACGGGCCGCAGACGCTCGAGGAAATCCGCGCCGATCCGCGGCTGCGGCACATCCCCGTGATTATGCTATCCGGCTCCGCCCTCGACCGTGATGTCGAGAGCTGCTACATGCGCCACGCGAACGCCTATGTGCAGAAGCCCCTGACCTTTCCCGAAATGCTGGGCTTCGTGCAGGCGATCGAGAATTTCTGGATTTTCCAGGCGGTCCTGCCGCAGGAGGACGCGCTATGATCTCCCCCGCCCCCGCGAATATCCTGGTCGCCACGCCCAGCGACGACCTGATGCTGCGCCTCCAGATCGCGCTGCGCAGCATTTCGCGCCCCGCCGCGCTCTATCACGTCGCGGAGGAGGAGAAGCTTTTCGCTTTCCTGCGCAAGGCGCCGGGGTTTGAAACAGCGCTGCGCCCCGACATGATCCTGCTTGACGCGCCGTTGCTGCCCGCGCTCGACCGCCTGAAGTCGGGCAACCCCTACTCCCCTATCCCGGTTATCGTGATCGCCGATCACATGGATCACGCGCTCGCCCGCGACTGCCATGCGCGCTTTGCGAATGCGGCGCTTGGCATCCCGAAGGACACGGCCGGGCTGCGCGCGATTGCGGGCGCGATCGACGCTTTCTGGTTCCGCACCGCGCGCCTGCCTCCCAACGTGGATGCCTGACATGGAAAGGGCAGCCCTCAATCCCGCCAGCCTCGACGCCCTCGAAAAAACCATGGGCCCCGACGCCGCGCGCATTTTTGCGCGGCGGCTGCTCGGTTTCCTGAAGGAAAGAGTAGGGGAAATCCCGGCCGCCTTCGCGGGCGGTGATGCGGAGGCGGTGCGCAGCTGCGTGCATAAGCTCGCCTCCAACGCGGCCGCGCTCGGCGCGCTGCAGTTGTCGGCGCTCGCGCGGGAAATTGAAGCGCAGTGCCATGCGGGAGAAAGCGCCGGCGCGCTTGCCCGGCAGGATGAATTAGCCACGGCCGCGGCGGCCGCGATCACCGCGCTTGAGGCGCGGCTGGGCTAGATTTCACCCCTTGGAATTCCGGCTTCCGGCCTGTAATATTTGCGGGCAGGGCGGGAGATCGCGATATGACAAAAACCAGCGCGGAACAGTCAGTGGAAAACATCCTTCACATCGTCCTTATCGAAGACCAGGACGTCGACAAGATCATGATCGAGCAGGCGTTCAGCATGCTGGAGCAGCCGGTCATCCTGCACATCTACAGCGACGGGGAAGAGGCGCTGAAGGAAATCCGCACCTCAGCCCAGGTGCTCAAGCCCGACCTGATCATCACAGACCTGCGCATGCCGAACAAGGCCGGGCAGGATTTCATCCGCGAGATAAAGTCGATCGAGGGGCTGAACGAAGTGCCGGTCGCCGTGCTTTCCGGCTTCACCGAGGAATTCGTCAAGATGGAGCCGATGCTGCGCCATGAAGTCGTCGCGCTGATGGGCAAGAACGAGCTCTATGCCGACTTCCCCAAATTCCTCGCCGAGATCAAGCGCCTCTGCGCCAGCATCCGGATGCACTAATTCCCTGTCGGCTCCCAGATCACCGGCAGCCGGATGGTGAGCGCCGTGCCTTTGCCCACGGCCGAATCCACCTGCACTGTGCCTGAGAGTTTTTCCACGACGGTCTTCACCGCGTTCAGCCCGATGCCGCGCCCCGATTCCTCCGAGACCACATCGCGGGTCGAAACGCGCGGATCGAAGATATGCTGCAGCAGCTCATCCTCGTCCATCCCCGCGGGCGCGCCCAGCCTTTCGCGCAGCTTCGCGGCATCGATGCCCGCGCCGTCATCGGCAATCGTGAGGATCATCGTGTGCTTGAAGGGACCGTAGGCGACGTCTACCCAGACATTGAGCGCCGGCGTCTTCCCCGCCGCTTCCCGCGCCTCGGGCGGCTCGGCCGCATGGTCCACGATATTGCGCGCGACATGCACAAGCGCGGAGAAAAAATCCTTGTAGACCGGCGAGAACACGCGGATCTCGCCATTCGCCGGCATGGTCACGCTGACCTGCTTTTCCGCCATTACGGCGAAGAAGCTCAGCTGCGTCTCGAACGGGATCAGCAGGTCGCGCACGGGGGCCGAGACGATCTTCTGGAAGTAGCGAAAGGCGATGCCCTGCGCCCCCTGCGCCCGCAATTCCCGCCCGAATTCGGTCGCATAGGCGACGGGCAGCATGACCACGTCTTCCTGGATCTCGAAATTATTGCCCCAGATCTCGCGGCCATACCCCTTCGCTTCCTCGAACACGCCCTCGACGACTTCCTTCGAAATCTTCAGCATCTCGTCGACAGTCACGTTAGCGCGCGTTTTCATCTCGTTTTCCATCTCGTGCAGAATGCGCGCCATGATGTCGAGGTGGAAAAAGCGCGACATGCCTTTCAGCGTATGCACCTCGCGCGCGAAATCCTCGCGGCTGTATTTGACGGCGGGGTCGATCAGCACCCCTTCGATCTTGCGCAGGTAGCCGACGAAGGCCATCTTGTCCTTGGCGATGCGCAGCATGCGCGCGATGCGCGCTTCTTTCAGCCTGATTTCCTCCTGCGCCTTTTCCTCGCGGCTGACATCGGTCGCGATCATGAGGATGGCGGAGAGCTTTCCTGCCGTGTTGTACATGGGGCGGTACTGCAGTGAAACGGCAAGCCCGCCCGTATGCGCATAGCGCTTTGGCGCAAGGCGCATGAGTTCATCGAAGGGAAAGATCGTCGAGCGACCGTGAAACACAAGCTCGATCAGCTCCTGCAGCCGCTGCGCGGATTCACCCGGCAGCGCCAGCACCGCGCCGATATGCAGCCCTGCCGGATCTTTCTCCAGCAGCGTCAGGCAGGCGCTGGAATAGACGGGGGAGACGATCCCCTCCCTGTCGAAGAACAAGACGGCCTGCCCGAGGCTGTCGAGCACCTTGCGCATCGCGAGCAGCAGCGCGTCGCGCTCGCCGATGATCTGCAGGAACTCGATCGTGGCGATATCCGTGTTGCGCTGCGCCACGCGCACGCGGTCCTGCCGCTCGGCATAGGCGGCATCCACCTCGTGCAGCAGGGCGGAGAGGCCCGGCATGTCGTCGACCCGCGTGGCGTCGCCAAGATGCCGCGCGAGCTGGCGCTTGAGTTTCCCTGAGATTTCCATGCAATCCCCCGCCCGCGCTAGCCTGCGCGCTTTTCCTGGAGGTGGATGTTGACGAAGACAGCGTTGTCCTGCCCGTCGGGCGCGCAGCGGAAGCTGAGATGGCTCTGCTCGCTGCGGCCAGCCTC
The DNA here is from genome assembly GCA_035626855.1 of Patescibacteria group bacterium. Lineage (GTDB taxonomy): Bacteria > Pseudomonadota > Alphaproteobacteria > Micavibrionales > UBA2020 > JAPWJZ01. Next base: position 4,396 of record DASPMW010000089.1, on the reverse strand, counting down.
GGCCTGGCCGTCGAGGCCGCCGACGCCCGGAATATCCATCGACAGGTCATAGCCGCGCCCGTTGAGGAAGGCCTTCACGCGGCTGCCCACAACGTTCGCGATCGCGCAGGCCATGTCCTCGCAAATCATTTGCAGGGGCATGTTGCGCGCCTGTTGCGGGTAGGTTTCCTCGGCGATGCGGTGCAACAGCGTTTCGTCGAAATGAAAGCTGAATTCGACATTCAGCTGCGCGCCCTGGGTCAGGCTGACATGGCTGCAGATCTCGCCGTCCTGCGGCGGCTTGATGCCAGCGCCCGTGCGCGCGGAGGTGACTGAGCGGCCGAACATCGTGTCGAACGTGCCCATCACCGCCTTGCCGACGATGTCGGAGACGTAGGAGTTCATGCTCTTCAAATTGTCCATCGGCGGCGTCATGCGGTCTGGCGGGTTTCCGCGACGCGGGCGTTGATCCAGTTGACGACGCGCAAGACATGCTCGCGCAAGATGTTCTCGGATACGGGCTTGACGATATAGGAAGTCGCGCCCGCTTTAAGCGCCTCGATGATGAAGCGGTCCTCGGATTCAGCGGAGACGATGACGAAGGCCGTGTTGTCGTATTTCGCGTCGCCGCGGCACTGCTCCAGCAGGTTGTAGCCGCTGCGGCCGGGCATGTTCCAGTCGAGGAAGATGACGTTATAATCCGACTGCGCCATGCGGTCAGTCGCTTCCCTGACATTCGCCGCCTGCTCGACATGCGCGATGCCAAGCGACTTGATATGCCGCTCGATATCGCAGCGCACGATCATGTGGTCATCGACGACGAGCGCCTTTAATTCGGATACGTCCATGCCTTCGAAGCTCCTTATGCCTTCTGCCCAGATTATCGGCAAAGAGCTAAGAATTCCCTAATAAGGCGAGCGGGATAGTTGAGTTTCCTCAACCTATCCCGTCCTGTCCGCCCTGATAAATTCGTGAACGCGCGTTATTATGTCACAACAAGATGGCCGCTCACCACCAGCGCCGCCTCATCAGTGCCGAGGTTGACGCCCGTCAGCGTCGCGATCTGCACGAAGTTGCCGCCGCCGGTCAGGCCATTCGCATCGACCTTGACGATGGTGTTGCCATTCAGCTGGGTGATCTGGACATAATCCGTGACATCGCCGGAATAAGGCCCCGTCAGCATATCCGCAATATCCAGCACGTCGCCGCCGGGCGCCCCGTTGAAGTCGGTGATTGTGTCGATGCCGCCCTGCCCCGCCGGCAGGTCGAACATGAAGGTATCGATCCCGCCATCGCCGGTCAGCGTGTCGTTGCCCGCGCCGCCCGAGAGGATGTCGTCATCGAGGCCGCCGAACAGCCGGTCCGCGCCGTTCCCGCCGAAGAGGGTGTCATCGCCAGCGGCGCCGGTCAGTGTGTTGTTGCCGGCAGTGCCGTCGATGTTGTTGTCGCCCGCATTGCCGGTGCCGATGACGGCCTTGCCGGTCAGCACTAGGTTCTCGACATCGGACGATAGGGTAAAGCTAACGGCCGAGACAACCGTATCTTCGCCCTCGCCCGCCAGTTCGCTCACGACATCGCCGGTTGCATTGACGATATAGGTATCATCGCCAACGCCGCCGATCAGCGTATCGTTGCCGGTATAACCGTCGAGGGTATTGTCGCCGGTGTTGCCGGTCAGCACGTTCGCGACGTTATTGCCAATCGCGTTGATGTTGCCGGCCCCCGTCAGGATGACGTTTTCAATGCCGGGCTGCAGGATAATGTAGTTGTTGATGTAGGTGATATTGGTCGAAATCGTGTCGACCCCGCCGGTATCCTTGATCGTGTCGGCAAGACTGTCGATCACATAGGTGTCGTTCCCGGCGCCGCCGTTCATCAGGTCCGCGCCGCCCTGGCCGTCGAGCGTGTTGTCGCCCGCATTGCCGATCAGCATGTTATTCAGCGCGTTGCCCTGCGCGCTGATATCGCCCGTACCGGTGAGCGTGACGTTTTCGACCCCTGCGGAGGAAAGCACCAGAATCGAATAATCGACCGAGGCCTTGACGATGTCGGTTCCCTCGCCGCCGTTTTCGCTGACAACGTCAAGCACGTCATCAACGATGTAGGTGTCGTTGCCGAGGCCGCCCGTCATCTCATCCGCGCCGAGGCCGCCGTCGAGCAGGTCGTCGCCGATCTCGCCGGCCATGACGTCATCACCGTCGTCTCCGAACAGCGTGTCGTTGCCTGCATCGCCTGTCAGCGTGTCCGCGCCGTCGTCGCCGTGCAGGATGTTCTTGCCCTGATTGCCGGTGATGGTGTTGACGCCAGCGTTGCCTGTCGCATTCACCGCGTTCCGCCCGATCAGCGTCAGGTTTTCGAACTCGGCGCCAAGCACGAAAGTCACGGCGGCGTTGACCGTATCGGTCCCTTCCCCTGCGTTTTCGCTGAGGCTATCCCTCTTGTTGTCGACGACATAAACGTCGTCGCCCGTGCCGCCGATCAGCACGTCGATCCCGCCGCCGCCGTCAAGCGTGTCGGCGCCCGCGGCGCCAGTGATGTTGTTCTTGCCGCCGCTGCCGGTGATGGTGTTGTCGAGCCCGTTGCCAACCGCGTTGACAGAGCCGCCGGTTAGCGTGACGTTCTCGACTTCGGGTCCGTTCGCGGCAAGGTCGAAGCTAACCCGGCTGAAGATCTTGTCGATACCCTCGCCCGCATCTTCCGAAACGATGTCGCCTGCCGCATCGACATAATAAACGTCGTCGCCGTCGCCGCCGATCATCGTGTCGTTGCCGGACAGACCGTCAATGGTGTTGGCGACATCGTTGCCGATGATGCTGTCGGCGTAGCCGGAGCCGATCGCGTTTTCGATGGTGACGTCAAAGGCAATGGCTGTCGCAGAATAGCCGCTCGCGCCGTGACGGGTGAGCGCGCCTTCGTTGAGGTCAAGGCGGATGCCCATGGTCATGTTGATGGCGCTGATCGTGTCGGTCCCGCCCGCATCCCAGATCGTGTTGACGATGCCGTTATCGGTGAAGCTGTAAATGTCGTTGCCGGTGTGCCAGGTCATGTTGGCGCCGTAAATGGCCTGGATCGCTCTAATGTCATACGGCATAGGGGTAGATTGCGCGCCACGCGTAAGATCAGTGTAATCGCCGGTGTCCACGACCTGCGGATCATTGTAGCTCATCACGGTTTCATAGCCGCCGTCGAGCGCCGGTGGCAGCAGGTCCCGGCCGTTGCCGCCGTCGTCGTGCGGGTGCTTCATGCCGATCGCATGCCCGATTTCGTGCAGCGCCACCAGGAAGCCCAGACTGCCCTGCTTAAACCCGCCTTCGGCGTAAACAACGCTCAGGTCGAACAGCGTGACATCGCCCTCGGGATTCGCGTAAGTCGTGCGGTCCTCGCCAAAGGGTGGGAGGAAATCGTTGTCCACATAATCGGGGTCGGGGAACAGGGCGAAGCCGATCACGCCGCCGGCGTCGCCAGAAAATGTGAAGGCCATGTCCGCATTGCTTGTGCGGTAATCAAGCCCGTCGGCCTGAATCTGCTGGAAGGAAATGTTCGCGACGGCGGACCAGGCGCTCAGCGCCTGCGAGACCATTGCCTGCGCGGCAGTGCCCCATACCGCGCTTGTGTATTGGGTATCGGTGTAAAACGTATAGGTCAGGACAAGCGGATCGCCGGGGAGGTCCGGTTCCCAGCGACCGCCCTGGATCAGCCCGTCGAGGGTATCATCGCCAAGATCCGGAATAGCGTCGCCGACTGCATTTACTGCCATTTGAAATTGCCCTTTTCCCCTGGCGCCCCGCTCGCGCGCCGATGATTAAATCCGTATTAACAATAAACGCAACCGTCTTAAAAATCCGTTTCAAAATGCCTGAGGCAGGGAACCTAAATCGGGAGCGCTCTTTTTAAGTGGCGCGATACGGGTAAAAGGCGAGCCCCGCGACGGAAAAAACCGCGCGAGATGCGGCCGGCAAGTCATTGATTTTCAATGTTTCCGCTGTATGGAACCCGAGGTAGGCCCAAAGCTAAATACTTGATATGGCATAGTATTTTAAACAGACGCTCTGCGCACTGACCAGGTAAATCAGCGCCCGATACCAGCATTTAGCATCGTTTTTGAAAGAACGGCCTATAAATACTCAATCACACTCGTTTAGGGGTGGTGTCTCCGATAGGATTCGAACCTACGACCTAGCGTTTAGGAAACGCTCGCTCTATCCAGCTGAGCTACGGAGACGCGCTGTTTTCCAACTTACAATAAAAAAGCGCGGCGTTCAAACTGGACGCCGCGCTTTTGGAAATGGCCGCAGATTTTAGCGATGACGCGGACCGCGGTGATCGTTGTGGCCGCCGCGATGGTCGTCACGCCGGTGGTCGTCGCGCCGGTGGTCATTGCCGCGCCAGCCATTGTTGCGGTGGTCATTGCGGTGAT
>DASPMW010000088.1:0-9546 GCA_035626855.1 Patescibacteria group bacterium | reverse complement strand
CATGGCGCGCGTCCGCTCGCTCGTCCGCCTGAAAATGACGGTCGATGAATGGCGCATCCGCGAAAACACCGCCAACCAGTTCGGCTTCGTCGGCAACAAGGGCACGTTCCTCGCCGAGCCGTCGGAAAAAGCCAAAGTGCTTGTCATCGAGGATAAGTCGTTCGAAAGCGATAAATTCGTCGAGACGCTGAAGCGCGACGAGGACACCGTGATGGCCGCGCGCTCCGGCGAGCAGGCGATCGCGCTCGCGCAGCAAAACGATTTCGACATCATCACCGTTTCCCTCAACCTCGCGGGGGAAGATGGCTTGCGGCTGTGCTCCCACCTGCGTTCGAACGAGCGCACGCGCGCCGTGCCGATCCTCATGGTCGGCGAAGAGGGCGACATGAAAAGGATCGCGCAGGGCCTCGAGATCGGCGCGCATGACTATATCCTGCGCCCCGTCGACCGCAACGAGCTGCTGGCCCGCGTGCGCACCCAGATCCGCCGCAAGCGCTACCAGGACCGGCTGCGTTCCAACTACGAAACCTCTCTCTCGCTCGCGCTGACCGACAGCCTGACCGGCTTGTTTAACCGCCGCTATTTGATGGTGCACCTCGAAAAGCTCATCAAGAAGAACGCCGAGAGCAAGAAGTCGATGGCCGTGCTGATGCTCGATATCGACCATTTCAAGAAGATCAACGACACCCACGGCCACCAGGTCGGGGATGAAGTGCTGAAGGTATTCGCCGAACGCATCGCGCAGCGCCTGCGCAGCTTCGACCTTGTCGCGCGATTGGGCGGCGAGGAATTCGTGGTCGTGCTGCCCGATATCTCGCTCGAGATGGCGCAGCAGGTCGCGGAGCGCCTGCGCCTCGGCATCGCGCGCGAGCCGTTCAAGACCTCCAGCCCGCATGGCAATGTGCCCGTTTCCGTCTCCATCGGCGCGACGCTGCTGGAGGGTGAGGATATCAAGGTTGAAGCCGCGCTCGCCCGCGCTGATGACGAGCTTTACCGCGCGAAAGAAGGCGGCCGCAACCGCGTCTATTTCTCCGGCACCGGCCTCGTCGAACCCGCAGCCGTCGAGCCGCCCGCCGCCCCGGATGACACGGCGGATACGATCAAGAAGATCGTTTAGCCGACAATCCTTGACGAAAACCTATTTACATAATATAATATCTCCATCTTGAGTAATGGGATGGAGGACTGATGCCGGAGAATTCAGCGATCAATTTTGTTCAGCCAGTGTTTTCCGAACGCGACGACCACGCGTTCTTCGTCTCCTATCTGGAGCAAAAGGCCGAGGAGACGCTGAAAAACGGGAAGTGGTCGTTGTGGAAGCTGAACCGCATGGGCGAGCTGGATCATATTCCCGAAAAGGGCCGTCCCAATATGCGTCTCACCTACGAACTCGCTCCCGGCGAGACGGCCGAAAACGCGAAAGCGATCGGACAGCAGAATTTTTCGCAAGTATTCAAAATCCCGATGACAGTTAGGTTTAATCAAGCGGCCGGGAAGGTCGCGTCTGTCGAGTTCGAAGTTGGCGGTGCAACCTCCAACCTCGTCAGGGAGATTCTCGAGAAGGATGCAGCCGTTGTGCGCCGCGGATTGTGGCGCCTTGAAGACCGCATCGGCTGGCAGATTTATCCGACCATTATAGCCGCTCTCGATCGTCATGACCGTCCCGGCCAACTCGCCGCTGCAATCGAGCAGGGAAGGCAGGCCCCGAAAACGGCGGTATTCCGCCGCAAGCCGTAACGAAAAAGGCGGATCTTAAAGATCCGCCTTTTCAAATTCCTTCAGAAGCGAAAAGCGATTACTTCACTTTGCCTTCGGTATAGAGCTCGTGCTTTTTCTTGCGCGGGTTGAACTTTTTCAGTTTCAGCTTGTCCGTCGTGTTGCGCGAGTTTTTCTCGGTGTAATAGCAATGGTCGCGATCGGGGCTTTCCAGTTTGATCAGCGCGCGGGGGCCTTTTTTAGCCATGGTCGAATTCCTTGTTCCGTAAGCGCCGCATCCGTCGCGGCTGCATAAATCCTAGACGCGTGAAAATAGCGTTTTACCGAAAAGAGTCAAGAAAAATGACTCTTTAGGCAGGCCCAGCGGATTCGCTGCGGTGCTACTGTGCCACATAGGAATGTTTTGAGCATAATTAACATGCTGTTAATAAACGGTTTTCCGAACCGCATTTGACCGGCCATCTTAACCATGCAAGGATTTGCTTAAGCATAAACCACATGAAAGGAATTTGATGTCCGCCCGGAAGAAGACCGATACCCCCGATAAAAAGTCACCCCGCAACATCAAATCCGAATTCAACGAAGCCGCCGAGAAAAACCTGTTTGCCGGGCATATCCTTCCCGCGAACGGACGGCACGCCAAGCTCACCGGCAAGCGCTTTGTCATCACTTCCGCGCAGAACAACACAGAGGTGCATCCCGGCTTCCTCAAGGCGCTTGAGGCGTACTGCAAGGACCAGGACGCGCAGCTGCTTGTCAGCCGTTTCACCTACAACAAGAAAGCCTATGACCGTCTCGAGGACGGTGAGTTGTGGTATGACCCGAAACTCGTCAAATACTTCTTTGACGGTTCTGCCGAAATCACCAAGAAGATCGTGATCGGCGGGGAGCTCGATATCACGCCTACCGCGGTCAATCCGCTTTCGGGCTTCGACAACTATTTCCAGGGTGCGTCGGGCATTGTGCCGCATCCGAAAGTCGCGATGAAATCGCTGCCGGGCCTCGGCGAAGATAACGCCCGCTTCCTATGTACGACCGGCGCCGTCACGCAGCGCAACTACATCGAAAAGAAAGCGGGGCAGAAGGCGGAATTCCACCACAACTTCGGTGCGCTGCTGGTCGAGGTGGATGAAAACGGCACGTTCTTCGTGCGTCAGCTCGCGGCCGACAACACTGGCACGTTCCAGGACCTCACCAACAAATACACGCCGGATGGCAAAGTGCATCGCGAGCAGCCGGTCGAGGCGGTGACGCTCGGCGACATCCATACCGAAAAGCTCGACCCCGTGCAGAACGCGGTCGCCTTCGACAAGGGCGGCATCCTCGACACGCTGAAGCCGAAATACATGTTCATCCACGACCTCATGGATTTCACGGCCCGCAACCACCACAACATGAAGGACCCGTTCTTCTGGGCGGAGCAGCGCAAGAAGGGCAATACGGTCGAGGGCGGGTTTGACCTGGTCGCGGCCTGGCTGAAGGCGGCGGAACGTCCGGGCACCACGAATATGGTCGTCGAGAGCAACCATGACGAAGCCTTCGGCCGCTGGCTGCGCGAGGCGGATGCAAGGTTCGACCCCGAAAACGCGCGCTTCTGGCACGAGGCCTCGGCCCTGATGCTGCGCGAGATAGAAAAGGGTAATTTCAACCCCAACATCTTCGAGGACGTGCTGCGCGCCAAGGTGCAGCTGGAAAACACCAAATTCCTGCGCGACGGCGAAAGCTTCGTGATCGCGAAGGACGAAGACGGCCGCGGCGTGGAAACCGCGATGCACGGCCATACCGGCCCGAACGGGGCGCGCGGCTCGCCCAACGCCTACCGCGCGATGGACACCAAGGCGAATACCGGCCACACCCATTCGGCGGGCATCGTTGACGGCGTCTATACCTCCGGCGTCACCGGCGCGCTCGACATGGGCTACAACAAGGGGCCGAGCAGCTGGAGTCACAGCCATATCGTCACCTACCCCAACGGCAAGCGCAGCATCATCACCGTGAAGGACGGCAAGTGGCGCGCCGACGACAAGAAACACGAGCCGCTCGAAATCAAGCCCCTCGCGCCCGCCGCGGCGAAGAAGGCGCCGAAGCTCGCCGCTTGAGGATAAACCCCCTCTCCTGCGCAGGGCGGGAGAGGGGGCTTTCTCGGCATTTGCCACCTGTTTTCTTTTCGCTATACTCGGCGAAACACGGGTGTGATTTCATGAACGCAAAACTTCTTTCCATCCTCGCCCTCTGCCTCGCGCTGTCCGCCTGCACCATGTCGCAGCGGCATCTCTCGTTCGATTACAAGGGATACGGTTTCAACACCGTCGAGACGCCGGCCGGCAGCTGGAAGGTCGTCGATAACATGGAAGCAGGAAAGCTGTTCGTGCTGCCAACCCCCGGCTACGTCCTCGGCCACGGCACGCCGCCGGAAAGCGTCGCAGGTGAGGCGGCGACCGCCTGGCTCGCGAAAACGCGCCGACGCTGCAGCATCACGCAGGGGGTGCTTTATCAGGCGCCGCATTGGGAATTCACCTATCACTGCAGCAAGTAAAGCTTGTCATCCTGAGCGCAGCGAAGGATCTCCCTTCGCCGCAAAAGGGAGATCCTTCGCTGCGCTCAGGATGACTGAGAAAAAAAATCTAAACCCTGAAATACGTATTGATCATCCGCGTCACCGGGTTCTCGAACCGCAAGGGTGACTCGGTCAGCGTCAGGCAGACGCAGCCTTCCTCGCCCGCGACCGGCTGGTGCGCGACGCGAGGGTCGGTCAGGATGACGATATCGCCCTTTTTCCAGCTGCCGAATTCATCGCTGAAACTGCCATGCAGCACCAGCGTGATTTCCGTGCCGCTATGCGTATGGCGCGGCGTACGGAATTGCGGCCCCATCTTCATGAGCTTGAGGAATTTCTGCACGGGGGTCTGCTCCCGCACATTCAGGTCGATGCGCAGGATGCCGTGCGTCGCGCGCGTCCATTGTTTTTGCTTCTGCGCGCAGACAGCTGAAATCATCCCGTGCACCACATCCGGAATGAAAAGATCGGGGGAGGGCGGGCAGGGCTTCGTCTTGTCGGCGCAGGGCGCGGGCGCCTCGTCCTTCGGCGCGTGAATCCGTGCCATGACGCTGTCGAGGCATTTCGCGGCGAGCTGCGCCTGCTCCTCGCACATCAGCTGCGCGCCATGCGCTTCATACTGCGCGATGCGCTGGCGGATCGTGCCGTTCAGCGCGGCGGCCGCGCTCACCAGCAGGCTTTCATGCGGACCAAGCCGGCGCGCGGCATGGCGCATCAATAGCATGTCGAGCGATTGCAGCGGGTCCTTGACCATCGTCAGCATTTTCATGACGCACCTCCCGGCTCCAGCATGCCACGGAGTTTATCCATGGCAAGGCGCAGCCGCGACTTCACGGTGCCCAGCGGCAGCTTGGTCTTAGTCGAGATTGCGCTGTGCGTCATGTCGTCGAAAAACGCCATGCGCAGCAGCTCTGCCTGCTCCGGCGGCAGCGTTTCCATGGCTTCGGTCAGGCGCTCGACATCCTCCGCATCGGCATATTCCGCCGCGGTTTCGGCAACCGCGTTTTCCAGCGATTCGCTGTCGGAATTGACGTCGATGTTCTTGTCGCGGCGCAGCGCGTCGATGCGCTTGTTGCGCGCGACGGTGAAGATCCAGGTCGATGCTGCCGCTTTTTTCGGGTTATATTGCGAGGCTTTTTCCCAGACGGTGACGAAGGTGTTCTGCACCACCTCTTCCGCCTGCGCCTCTCCGAGGCCGCTTTTGAGCAGGTAGGATTTCACGCGCGGCGCGTAGTAGTTGAACAGGCGCACGAAGGCATCTTCGTCGCGCGCCGAGCCGACGCGCGCGAGCATATCGTTGAAGCTGCCCTGGTCATTCGCCACGGCAAGCGTATTTCGCGTGTCTTTCAAGGACATAGCCTTTTGTAAGGGAAGCCAGGGGGAGATGGCAAGAAAATCCACTGCTTCAAAGATGTTATACGCCAGCGCGAGCATCATCTTGTCCGATCGGTTAAGCTTTATACGGTTTTTGCTTGGCTTTGGATCATCTTACCGTTAACGTCTTCTAAAGCTTGTATTTTTCGATGGAGGCAGGACATGAAAAAAACGCTGCTCACAACGGCCGTGGTGTTTATCTCGGCCGCAACGGCGTTCGCGCAAGGCGCGCAGGACGCGAAACCGCTCGGCAAGTTCGGCAACTGGGAAGCCGCGTGGTTCACCGATAACGGCAACAAGGTGTGCTATATGGCGTCGAAGCCGCAATCGACCAGCAGCGACAAGCCGGTGAAGGGGCGCGAGGACAGCTTCCTGTTCATTACCCATTGGCCCGCCGAAGATGAAAAGAACGCGGTGACCGTTGATGCGGGATTCACCATCAAGCCGGGCAGCCGCGCGACGGTGTCGGTCGACGGCAAGGTATTCACCATGGCAACCGGCGGCCGCGACAAGCCCTCGGAATCTGAAGCGCAGATGGCCTGGATGGACGACCAAGGCAAGGAAGACGAGCTCGCCGCCGCAATCGCCAAGGGCACGGCGCTCACCATCCGCAACGCATCGAAACGCGGCAACATGATCACCGACACCTACAGCCTGCAGGGCGCGGGCGAGGCGTATAAGGCGATCAACAAGGAATGCGGGTATTAACCGCTCCGCTTTGCCCCAATAAAAAAGGCCGGCTGTTTCCAGCCGGCCTTTTTGTATTTCAGAGAGTCGATCGCTTAGTTAACGATCGCCCAGCTGCCATCCGAGTTCTGGCAGGCGGTGCCGACGGCGGTCTGCGCCTGGCCGTCGATGAAGATGCTCTGCTTGTATTCGCGGCAGGTGCTGCCGGTCGAGGTGCTGCGGCCTTCGCGGACCGGGGTGACTGTGCCGTAGTGGCCGTTATCCGGGTTGTTCCAGCGAACGGTCTGGCCGATGGGGGCGGTGTAAGCGCGATCCCAGGCCTGCTGCGCATACATGCGGTCAGCCTGGTCGAGCGATTTGCCGATCGAGGAGCCTGCGAGTGCGCCGAGTACCGCGCCTGCGCCGGTTGCCCAGGAAGCGCCGCTGCCTTTGCCGATTTTGGAGCCGAGGAGGCCGCCGGCGACCGCGCCGCCAAGGGCGCCGACCGTCTGCTTGTTGCCCATGCCCCAGGCATTTTGTTCGCCCGGCTGCGCGCAGGCGCCGAGGGACAGCGTCGCCATCAGGGCCAGGATCGTGAGTTGTTTTTTCATTCTAGTATCGCCTTTCATTGTGGAAACTGGACAGGACTGCCCCAAGGTGTTTGCTCTGGCGCTAAATCCGCTTTATATAACGTTCTAGCAGTTTTTTTGTTCGCCGCAATCCAAACTATCTTCGGGCTGCGGCATTCCTGACACGGATGACCCATGGATATCCTGCGCGACCAGGACCCGATCGAGCTCTTTCATGAATGGATCGCGGAAGCGGCCCAGACTGAGCCGAACGACCCCGAAGCCACGGCTTTGGCCACGGTATCTGCCGATGGCCAGCCTTCGGTGCGCATGGTCCTGATGAAGGGCGTTGATGATCAGGGGTTCAGGTTCTACACGAATCTGGAAAGCCGCAAATCCGGCGAGCTTTTGCATAATCCAAAGGCGGCGATGGTGTTCCACTGGAAGACGATGCGCCGCCAGGTGCGGGTCGAGGGCACGGTCAGCCAGACGCCGGCCTGGGCGGTCGATGCCTATTTCAAGACGCGTCACGTCCTCTCCCGCCTCGGCGCTTGGGCGAGCCGCCAATCCCAGCCGCTGGAAAGCCGCGAAGAGCTGGAGGGCCGCGTGAAAGAATACGCGCAGAAATTCAAGGGCCAGGATATTCCGCGCCCGCCGCATTGGGGCGGATTTATATTGAAGCCGGCCCGGATCGAATTCTGGCAGGAGGGCGAGGGGCGGCTGCATGACCGTTTCGTCTTCTCCCGCAATGGGGACGGCTGGGACCTGACGCGCCTGAACCCCTGAAGCGGGGACTTGAGTTTTCTGCGCCGTTAAATAAATTATTTCCGCCGCGCCTCTTAGAGGGCGGCCGACAAACAAGGAGCATATGATATGTCCGAACAACGTGAATTCCAGGCGGAAGTCAGCCGCCTGCTCGATATCGTCGCCAACGCGCTTTACACGCAGCGGGAGATTTTCCTGCGGGAGCTGATCTCGAACGCGTCGGACGCCTGCGACCGCCTGCGCTATGACGCGATTGCCAAGCCCGAACTCACGAAAGACAATCCCGAATTCCGCATCAATGTCAGCTTCGACGCCGATGCGCGCACCGTCACCGTCACCGATAACGGCATCGGCATGACGAAGGACGACCTCATCAAAAACCTCGGCACGATTGCCCATTCCGGCACGCGCGAGCTCGTCAAGAACCTCGACGGCGACAAGAAAAACGACATGAGCCTGATCGGCCAGTTCGGCGTCGGCTTTTATTCCTGCTTCATGGTCGCCGACCGGGTGCAGGTCACCAGCCGCCGGGCCGGCGAAAGCCTTGCGCATGTCTGGGTCTCTGACGGCCGCGGCAGCTACACGATCGACGAGGCGCTGAAGGACACGCGCGGCACAGAGATTGTGCTGCATATCAAGGACGACGCATCGGAATTCCTGCTCGAAGAACGCCTGAAGGCGGTCATCAAGAAATATTCCGACCATATCAACTTCCCCATCTATATGGGCCCCGGCGAGAAGGCCGTGCAGGTGAATTCCGGCGCTGCACTCTGGATGCGCCCGAAGGCAGACATCACGCAAGACCAGTACAAGGAATTCTATCGCAGCGTCTCCGACACGCTCCAGATCGACGAGCCCTGGATGACGCTGCACTGGCGCGCCGAGGGGGCGTATGAATACAACAACCTGCTGTTCATCCCTGCGATGAAGCCCTTCGATTTGTACGATCCCAAGCGCCACCACGGCGTGAAGCTCTATGTGCGCCGCGTGTTCATCACCGACGGCGTGGAAACGCTGATCCCGCCCTTCCTGCGCTTCGTCAAGGGGGTGGTGGACAGTGAAGACCTGCCGCTCAACATCAGCCGCGAATTGCTGCAGTCGAACCCCGTCGTCGCCAAGATGAGCGGCGCGATCACGCGCAAAATTTTGACGGAATTGGAAGAGAAGGCCAAAGCCGACATCAAGGAATACGAGAATTTCTGGAGCCTGTTCGGCCCCGTCGTCAAGGAAGGCCTTTACGACGCCCACGCCTATCGCGACCAGCTCTGCCGCGTCGCGCGCTTCTATTCGTCGAAGGCCGAGGGTCTCGTCTCGCTCGATGAATATATCGAGCGGATGCAGGAAGGGCAGGACCAGATCTATTACCTCTCCGGCCCGACGCTCGACGCCGCCCGCAACTCCCCGCAGCTCGAGGCGTTCCGCGCCAAGGATGTCGAGGTGCTGTTCATGACCGACACGATCGACGAATTCTGGTTACCCATCCAGGCGGAATACAAGCAGAAGAAATTCAAGTCGATCACGCGCGGCAAGTCGGACCTTTCCAAGATCAAGGGCAAGGAAGACGACAAGCCGAAAGACGAAGCCGCGAAAGGCGAAACCGAAAAGCTCGTCGCGCGCCTGAAGGACGTGCTGAAGGGCGAGGTCAAGGACGTGATGGTCTCCGACCGCCTCGTCGACAGTCCCGTCTGCCTCGTCGCGCCGGAAAACTCGGTCGATATGCATATGAACCGCGTGCTGAAAAAGTCGCAGGGCTATGACGAGCGCATGCAGCCAATCCTCGAGATCAACGAGGACCATCCGGTGATCGCGAAACTGCGCGGCATGGTCGCCAACGACACGCAAGGCGAATTGGTGAGCGAAACCGCGTTCCTCCTGCTCGACCAGGCCCGCATCGTCGAG
>DASPMW010000087.1:0-4119 GCA_035626855.1 Patescibacteria group bacterium | reverse complement strand
AGGCTACCGCATCGTGTTCGATGACCGCCGCACTGGCGACCGCGGCGCGGGCGGGCTTTGCGATCCCTCCGAAAAGCTGATCATCCTGAAGGGTCACGACAACCCCGAATACCTCGCGTTGCTGCTCGGCCATGAATCGGTGCATGCGGTGCAGAACACGCGCCACGATCTTTTTCCCTCGACGCGCCACAAGCCGGAAGTCGGCATCAAGATGTCCTTCGCGATCGAGGCGGATGCCTATGCGCAGCAGTCGCAGATTGCATTGGAGCTCGCCTATGGCGATCCGGAGGGTCCTGCCGACCAGCTGAAAATGCAAGAGCCACTCTTGCAGATGCGCGACCGCTTCCCCGACATCATCAAGGCGGCGGAGCGTGTGCTGATCTCCGACAAGCAGCTGCAGAATGGCGCAACGGTAGCGGCTGCTTATGAAGCCTTTTACGATAACTTCTATCTGCGCACCTTTTACGAAGACGCGCATATCGACTGGGCGAACCAGTATGCGCCAAAGCTGAAAGGCTCCTTCCCCTGGCTGCAGCGGCATTTCTCGAAAGACACCGACAGCCAGTGGATCAAGGACCGCATCGAGCATCGCGGCAAGCCCTACCTGAACGAGCACCTGCCGCACATGACCTTCGACGACGCGCGCCATTCGGGGCTGACCGATGTCACGCAGAAAAAAATCCAGCGCTTCTACAAAAACCATGTGAAGGGCGATGCGCCCGAGCTGAAGAAATTCGGCGTCCATATGCGCGACGCGGCCGAACTGGTGCTGGGCCTGACGACCGGCATCCACGCGATCTTCCGGGCAGGGGATGCTCCGCCCAAGGCAAATGACCGCGTGCCCCCGCGCTGGAACAGCTAAGTATTTGAAATCCCTGCGACTGCTTCGCCTGACCAATTCCATATACGATTGACATATAAATCTCGCTTGTCCATACTGCAGCCATTGCAAGAGGGACAGGCATGGCCGCAGCTGGCTGGCAGGAATTACTGGATGAAACGCGCGCGCTGCTGCGCGACCTCCCCGTCGTGGACGGACGCGCCGAGATTCCCGACGACCTGCGGCAGAAGCTCGCCGCCAAATTAGCCCCCATCAAGGATGACAACAACCGCGCTGTCTACACCGTCGGTCAGCTTGAACCGGAAAAGGCGGGCGTGCTCGCCCGCGCGGGCATCATCAAATGGTGGCATGCGATCAGCGGCGCCGCCTATTTCGGCAATGCCGCGGGCATGCGCCGCCTGCGCGAGATGAGCGAGGCCGATCCCGGCGTGGAGGATCCGCAGAAGGATTACAACGCCACGCTGACCTGGGCGTCGCATCCGCACCGCGTGACGGATGGTGTCGTCTCCCGCATGGACCGCGAAACAGTTGCGCAACTGTTCGAGTGGGGGGCGGATCCGGGCTACGAAAACGGCAAATTTTTCGGCTATGTCCTGCATCAAAGCCCGGCCGATATCATCCGGCTCTATCTTGACAACGGCGCGCCGGCTGCGGCGGCGGAAGTCGCGCTGCGCGAGGAAATGGCCAAGAAGAACCTGCTGCAGGCGCAGCAGCTGACCGACGCGCTCGGCCTCGACGGCATTTACAGCCGCATCGACTCCGCAACGCTGATGCAGGTGAAATATATCGGCGAGGCGACAGGCGTCGCCAGCCTCAAGACCATCTTCAATTTCGGCGCGCGCCGCGTGAACGAAATCTACCAGGCGCCGGGCGATGCGCAGCCCGTCATGACCTCGACCGACTTTTCCGCCTATGACAGCGGCGCGCTGCGCCGCGCGCAGGAAACACTGCAAAAAATGGGCGGCGCGCCGCCCGATACGCTCGACAAGCCGAAACTTTCAGGCCTGCGCAATGGCTGATCCTGCCTCCTTCACCGATAAAGCGAAACCGTTTTTCGACGCGGCCGCGCGCATCACGCGGAGCGGCGATACCTTCACCATCCCGGCCGATGTCGTCGAACTGTTCCGCCAGCAGACGGCGAAGACGGACGGCGCGGATTTCGCCGTCGCGCTGTTCTCCCGTCTCGATACGGATATTTCGATCGCGATCGCGCGCAGCGGCGGCGCGCCGTGGTGGCAGCCCTTCACGGGGAAAGTTTTTGCGGGCGATCTCGCAGGCGCGCGCAAGGTCTGGGACAATGCGACAGCCGCGCAGGCGAAGCCGAATGCGACCAGCGCGATGACCTGGATTTCCCATCCCTATACCGCCACCGGCATCGCGAATAAAACCGACGCCGCCATGCTGCGTCAGCTTTTCGACTGGGGCGCGGATGTGAACGAGAAAAACGGCGAATGGCTGGAAAAAGCAGTGCGCACGCTCGACGGCGACGCGCTGAAGGAATTCGTGACGCGCGGCAATGTGAAAACCGTGTTCCGCGCAATGGAAAACCTCGGCGACGCGCAGCGGGCGAAAATCCAGCGCTGGCTGCAGAAACCCGTCACCTATGTGAAGGTGGATGATTCGACGTTGAGCGAGACGAAATTCATCCCCGACCCGCAAGGCGGCGCGACCTTCCGCACATTGTTCAATTTCAGCGCGCGGCGCATTTCCGAGATTTACGAATACGGCGCGGACCGCAAGGCGCTGATGACCACCGCCGGTTTCGACGACTATGATTCGGCCGCGATCGACGTCGCCCGCGAAAAACTGCGCGCGCTGGGCGGCAAGCCGGCGGACGGTCTTGGCAAACCGCGATTTCGCGGGCTTTCGCGCCCGGCCTGACGGTGCGGGGTATGATTTATTGACATATAACCCCCGCTTCTCTATGAAAATAAGGGGTCTCAACCTGGGAAAACCGCATGTCGCTGAAAGCCGAATTCAACGGAAGCTATAACGCCAGCAAGGTCAGCGCGGGCGTGCTGCGCGTGACCAGCGACGATTACACCTACAGCTATGATTTCAACGCCCGCATCCTCGTCGTGCGCACCAACTATACGCGCGAGGCGGGGCCGCATGTGGTGCCGTTCTCCCAGCTCGACCGCGACAGCCTGATCCAGTTCCGCGACAAGCTGGTCGAGCTCGGCGGCAACCCGCCCGATCTTCCATCCGAAGCATCCGTGCTGCCCGGCAAAACCCCGCGCCTCGCGCCTTAAATCAGAAGGACAGATCATGCCCTTATCCGATGTTTACAACGCAAGCGTGGACGCCAAAAACGACCTCCGCCACTTTGCCGAGCGCGTGAATGACAACGTCCTCTTCACGCAGTTCAGCCATCACGGCAACTATGTGCAGCGGGCCTATTTCGACTTCCTGACCGGTACCGTCTCCCTGCTGGTCGCCGGCTCCAATCACGACCGTACCCTTACTTTCGCGGAGATGGACCTGAAGGTGTTGCAGCAGCACCGCGACATCCTCATCGAGCTTGGCGGCAAACCGCAGCCGCTGCCCGCGACCCTTCTGAAATCGACGCTTTCCCCCGCCGCACCGAAAGGCCTCAACCCGTGAACAACGACCTGCTGCGCGCCTCGAGCGATCCCGAAATCTGGAAGCAGGCGGCTGCCGAAATCAACGGCGTGATGTCGGCGATCGATTTTGACGCGGCGCGCAAGCTGCCCTCCGCCACGCTCACCGAAAAGGACGCGCAGACGCAGCGCGACCTCGCCTTCGAAGCGCCACGCAAGCTTATCTACCAGATCCAGCAATATCAGTGGGGCGACAAGCGCCTGCTGTTCACCTACGGCCAGCTCGATACCGAAGCGCTGCTGCTGCTCGCCGAGCGCAAGCAGATCGGCTGGCAGGAAATCTTCAACGCCAAGGCCGCTTTCGGCACCCCCGAGGATCTCGAGAATATCGCCCGCGGCGCGTTGCTCGCGGGATCGAACCTCAACCTCAATACCGCGCTTGGCCATGCGGCGAAGCCGGTCTTGTATGTGCAGGGGCTGCGGCACGAAGGAAATCTCGCCACCACCGACAAGCTGTTCCAGATGGGCGCCGACCCGAACCACGACAACAACGGCACGCTGTTCATGAACGTGGTCGACCAGGGCCGCGCCGATATCGGCCGCGTCTTCGCGAAATACGGCCAGCACGGGCTCCTGAATATCGAGAGCTGGGTCAAATGGTCGCGCGAGCAGCGCAAATTGAAGCTTTACGAGGACCTGCGCAAAATCAACTGGGAA
>DASPMW010000086.1:0-62008 GCA_035626855.1 Patescibacteria group bacterium | reverse complement strand
GTCCTCGCGCTTCATGGCCTCCCGGCGCAGGATCGCCCCTGCCGTCTCCTGCAACAGCGCGATCAGGCGCGGTGCATCCGCCGACATGATGTACGGCGATACGGAAGAGTAACCGGCTGGCGCAAAACTTTTCGCCATGATGGGCTTACGCTGCCGTGGCCGGCTTGATGTTCTTGGCTGCGTCGCAAAGCGTCCGCACAGCTGCGACCGACTTGTCGAACATTGCCTTTTCTTCTGCCGTGAAGGTGACCTCGATGATCTTGTCGACGCCGTTCTTGCCGATCACGACTGGAACGCCGATATAGAGACCCTTGATTCCGTATTCGCCATCGAGGTAGGCGGCGCAGGGCAGTACGCGGCGCTTGTCGAGGAGGAAACTTTCCGCCATCGCGATCGCTGCCGACGCAGGTGCATAGAATGCCGAGCCTGTTTTCAGGAGGGCGACAATCTCCGCCCCGCCGTCGCGCGTGCGCTGAACGATCTTGTCGAGCTTGTCTTGCGTCGTCCAACCCATTTTCACGAGATCGGGCAGCGGAATGCCCGAGACGGTGGAATAGCGCGTCAGCGGCACCATGGTATCGCCGTGCCCGCCAAGAACGAAAGCTGAAACGTCCTCCACCGAGACCTTGAATTCATCCGCGAGGAAATGCCGGAAGCGTGCGCTGTCGAGCACCCCCGCCATACCCACCACCATGTTGTGCTTGAAGCCGGTGACTTCCTGCATAATGCCAACCATCACATCGAGGGGGTTGGTGATGACGATGACGAACGCGTTCGGCGCATGTTTCTTGATATTTTCACCGACGCTTTTGATGACACCGGTATTGATTCCAATCAGGTCGTCGCGGCTCATGCCGGGCTTGCGGGGCACGCCTGCGGTCACGATTACCACATCCGCCCCTGCGATAGCGGAGTAGTCGTTGCTGCCTTTCAGGGCGGCATCAAAACCTTCAACCGGCGCTGCTTGCGCTATATCGAGGCTTTTCCCCTGAGGCACACCTTCCGCGATATCGACCATCACGATGTCGCCGAGGTTTTTCATGCCCGCCAGCAGAGCCAGCGTGCCGCCAATTTGACCCGCACCGACGAGGGCGATTTTTTTGCGCGACATTATTCTTCCCCTAATTTTTTGGATGGCCGTTGTTTATAAGGAATCAGAGCCTGCCTTAAGCTAGCACTTTTTATCGCAGTGTATAGGTAGCGTCGGCGCCTTTTTTGTGCGACGCGCCATACCGACATCTATTATGTAATAAAAATTTTTACATATTCGACAAATCTGGTTGCGCAATTATGTGCAGCGAACTTTATGCGGTAAAAACAGCGAGTTAAATTTCCGCTCTGACGCACCAAAGGCGCGGAAAAGCGAATCCTTATGACAAGTATTGTTATGGTTAGATACCGGGCGAATACCACGCTCCCGATTTCGCGGCCTGTATTTCCATCGCGCAGACTGTGTTAGCCTTGCTTATGCAAGAGCCGCAGATTAAACACATTCCCCTTTCGGGAACAGCAGCAGAGCAGTTTTTCCAGCGCCAGCTGGATGATCATTCCTGTGGTCCGGCCTGCCTCGCGACGGTTGCCAAAATTTATGGGTCGACCGCCAGTTACAGCGAGGTGCGCGAGTTGTTGGCACCTGACCCCCGGACAGGCACACCTCAGGAGGTTCTGGCATTTCAGGCATCGAAATTCGCGCCGCAGGCGGACTTCGGGGCCCATACCTACAACGGCGGCGTGGCCATCGCCAACATTATGCAGGAGGGGGAGGGGCATTATGTTGTTTTCCTCGCCCGAGAAGGAGACTTGGTTCTCTATTACGAGCCCTACTACCATGAATTCGTTATCGCGCCCCTGGCAAGCATCGTCTGGGACGACGGAAATTGGGAACCTGGAAGCGCGCGCGAGAGCCATTGGACCGTCAACTTCACAGCGTTACCCGACGACAGTTTCGAGAAATGGCTTTCCTTGGCAGAGCAAAAACTGCCGCCGCCGCCCAAGCAGTCCTTCACCCAGCCACGCCCTTAAGCGAATTTTGAAATAAGCAGATTGGTGATGTCCCATTCCGCCTTGCGATTGCGCGCAAATGATTCCGCCCCGGAAAACCATATATGAATGAGCGGATCGCGCACGACGCGATCCCGCAATGCTTCCTCAGCCACCAGGTTGCCGGCTTCCGCGGCGCGCTTCAATACTTCTGTGCCGGTCCGGCGGTCGATTTTGCAACCTGTCCCCGTCAGCATGCACAGTGCGAGCAGCAAGGGCGCGTCACCGGAGGAAACAGACAAATCCGTATCGAAAAATGTCAGTGCCCGAAGAAAGTAGTCATAGGCCATCTCCGGATTCCGGGGAACGATATTGCCCGCCAAATAAAGTGTTCCGAGCGTTTCAAACGCGCCGCCCCTTCCGCCCTGCCCCGCGAGTTCGAACAGCTCCATCGCCCGCACAGGATCGGCGCGTACGCCGCTGCCATGAAGATATTTAAAGGCAAGGCTTTGCTGGCAGGCGGCGGATCCGCGCTGCGCGCCTTCTTCGTAAAAGGCGACGGCGTGCGCTTCCATCTGGGGCACATGATCGCCAAGTTCGTACATTAATCCCAGATTGAAGCAGGCATCGGCGCTGCCTGCGGCGAAGGCCTTAAGGTACCAGTCGAGCCCCTTATAAACGTCCTTGCTGACGCCGTCGCCGGATTCGAAGCGTATGCCGACGGCGTTCTGCGCGGCTGCATCCCCGAGCTCCGCTGCCTTGAGAAGCCATTCGAAGCTTTTCATGCGCGAGGGGTCCAGCCCCTCAGCGCCATGGTAGTACAAGTCGGATAGCTGAATCATCGCCTTCGTGTCCCCCTTGCGGGCGAGGGCGCGGAGCTCGCGCACGGCATCGGACATGACATTCTTCCTTTAGGTGTATTCTATTTTTTGATGCCGAAAAACTCAAGCTGCCATGCAATTTCTTCCGGTGACAAAGGATATTCCGTGCCGCCTTTAGGGTATAGAAGGTCACGCGGCTGAACGCGTCCGGCGAAGCGCTGCACGTCGACGCACATCCGCGCTGGCAGCTGAGCCTTCCAACAGAGGGCGATGATGGGCTTAGACCCCGCTGCGACCATTCTCTCCACCGTTTCAAACGCAACCCCGGAAAGGCGCGCAATCGCGTGGAGAGCGAAGGCGCGCTCCTGCCAGGCGAGGGCATCGTGCACCAGTTCGGCGTTTAAACTTCCCGCCCGGGCGAAATGTTCCACCTTTTCGCGGGCGTCCAGTTTCCCGGTCTGGCGGGTGTAAGCCAGCCGCCGCCCGACAATCGCGACAACTGCGTTACGGGTCGGGGCATCGAGGTCGCTGCGCGTTTCCAGCACTTCCAGAATGGCGTCGTTTACAAAGCCCGTAATTTCGCGCGTGCTGTCAACGCTGAGATGCGGGCTCATGGCAAGGGGTCCATGCCATTCTGCATGCTGCCGCGCGCCCGCCACCACCTCCCGCAACGTTGCCTCCGATATCGCAGCGCCCTTGTTGGCGAGCAGCAGGGCCGTTCCCTTGATATCACCGGTTTTAAATACCGCATCTGATATCCGTTCCGTCACCGACGG
This sequence comes from Patescibacteria group bacterium, assembly GCA_035626855.1. Taxonomy (GTDB): domain Bacteria; phylum Pseudomonadota; class Alphaproteobacteria; order Micavibrionales; family UBA2020; genus JAPWJZ01. Next base: position 58,431 of record DASPMW010000086.1, on the reverse strand, counting down.
CCGCGCGGCGATGGCGGCGATCGCCCATGGCTCGGGATGGCCCGACAGTATTTCCACAAGGACGCCTTCTTCCAGCGCCACGCAACGGCGCAGAATCGGTTCCGCTATTTCCCGCTCGACATCCCGTGCAAGGCGCGCAACAACCGCCGGTGGTGCTTTCGCATAGTCGCGCAGCGCCGTGGAAAGCGCTTGCCGCACGCGCACCACTTCGTCTTGGGCCAAAGACATCAATGCCTGGACAGCATATGCGTAAAGCTGGCTGTGTTCATCTGTCTCCATCCCTGGCAGCAGCGTGACCAGGCGGTGCGCGAGTGCGATACGGATATCCGGATCGTCGTTCGCCCCCGCGACATCAGGCAGGTCAGGCAATACGATGTCTTCGGGCCGCGCAGGCAGAACGGGAATTGGTTTGCCGCGCTTCTTCTTTCCAAACACTTTTCGCAGGAAGTTGAGCATCAGCTTTCCCGGTACGAACGCGACTGCATTTCCAGCAGTCGGCTGACAGTCCGCTCGAACACCTGCGCAAGAGCAGTTCCGTCGTAAAGCTCCTCGGGCGGCGCTGCGGCGGATACTGCAACAAAGGCGTGGCTGTCGTAGAGCGCGTCGATCAGGGTAACGAAGCGCGTAACAGCGTCACGGTTTCCGTCATTCAGGCGCGGAATATTTTTAATGATAAAAAACCTGAACAACCGCGTCAGCTCCAGGTAATCCAGCGCGCTCTTGGGCTGCTCGCAGAGTTCGCTAAAGCTAAAGGCAGCAACCCCTTTTGCGGCGCGCGGAACATGGATAATGCGGCCTTTGACCGTGATATCGGCAGGGTTGCCCGCGTCGCCATCTGTCACGGTTGTAAAAACACGGTCGAGCTGCGCATGGGCGTCGGCGTCTGCAGGCCAGAAGTAAACATCCAGTTCGCGCAACCGTCCGCGGCGGTAATCCGTTTCTCCGATAAAGGCGTATACCTCCATATTGCTTTTCAGGAGCTCGATAAAGGGCAAGAAACGATCGCGCTGCAACCCGTCTTTGTATAGGCCGTCCGGGGGAATGTTCGAGGTCATGACAACCACCACGCCGCGCTCGAAAAGCGCGGTAAAGAGCCGCCCGATGATCATCGCGTCCGCGACATCCTTGACCTGGAACTCGTCGAAACAAAGTAATCTCGCTTCGCCCGCGATTTTGTCGGCCGCCGCAATCAGGTCGCTGTCGATGCGGTCCTGCTCGGTGCGGTGGCTGCGTCGCGCGAATAAGAAGTCATGAACCTCGAGCATGAATGCATGAAAGTGAACACGCCGTTTGTTTTCCACGGGCGCCTGGGCGAAGAACATATCCATGAGCATGGATTTTCCGCGGCCCACGCCGCCCCATAGATAGAGGCCCTTAATCTTCGGCGCTTTTTTGCGCGCAAAGGGCCACCATGCTTTCGATGCTGGCGGTGCGAGCGACCTCGACAAGGTATCCAGGGCGCCGATGACGCGCGCCTGATCGGGGTCCGCGCGGAGGCCCCCCTGTTGGATCTTTTGCTCGTAAATGTCTGAAAGGCTCTGCATGGTTTTTCGGAACTCATCCTAGTAGTGCCGGCGCGAGTAATAAACCTAAACATTATTGCCATAAGGCGCAGGGGAGTAAAAACGCGCTGGCCGCAGTTTAAATCCAGTCGTATGCTTTCCTCACGCTTTCATCAACCGGTTACGGAGTTGTCTCATGGCTAAAGAACATAAATGCAAAGGTGGCTGCAGCAAGGAATTCCACGACAAAGCACATAAAGAAGGTGGTCACCACCACCATAAGGACGCCGCAAACGATGCGTGCCCGCATCATAAGAAAAAGGACGATGCGGCCCCGAAAAAACCGGACGCGCCAAAGCCCTAACAGTTACAGGCAAAAAAATTCCCCGCGCGAAAGCCGGGGATTTTTTTTATGGCTTGTTTCGGAGGTTCTTCACGATGAAGTCGACAGACTTGCCGAAAGACTCGTCGTTGATTGTGTGATGCAATCCCTTCACGACCACGGCTTCGACAGGCAGGCCCGCGCGTTTCAGCCGCTGCAGGGAAGCATTATAATGAACGCTGATCGAGGTGAGCGCCTTATCGAATGCCCGGCCCAGCCGCCCGCGCGGTTTGGGATTTTTTGCGACATGGCGGTTGATGGTGTAAAAATAATTATCTTGGTCCCCCATCAAGAGCATCGTTTCCGGCTTGGACTTCGGCTTGATGATCGGGAATACCGGGGCGGAGTGGGCGACGACTGCCGCGCATTTATCGCTTCGTCGCGTCGCCATCTGGACAACCATCGCGCCGCCCAATGAAAAACCATATAGCACGAGCCCGTCATCCTTCAATCCGCGCTTGGCGAGCTGCGCATCTGCGAAACGATTGAGTTCGTCAACGACCGGCACCTTGTTGAACAGATGCTTCAGCGCAAGATCGACGTTTTTCTCGGGGCTCTTGTCGCTTTTATACCAGCTATAGAGATCTTCGGCGTCCGGCAGGCCGTGATCGGCAAGGCGCTTTTTATCGGCGCCGATGCCGACAGGACCGCGCACGACCAGAATATCCGCGTTGGGCCATTCCTTGTGGATCGCGGCGGGCAGGTCGTTGAACATGTCCGGGTGGTTGCCGTAGCCATGCAAAAAAATGATCAGCGCGTCGGGCTGGCCCGATGCGCAGGGATATTCGTTGAAGTGAAATCCATCTTCGTATTTCATGGCCGCCTGCTTTTATCCACAGCCACCCGTTCATCCCGCCAAGGATGAACAAGCGTAAAAAATGGCTAACCCCTTGTAAACCCTTAAAATCCCTGCTGCGATGCAGCAAGACGAAAGCATTGACCTTATATGAAAAGGTTTTAGACTCGGGACGAACCAAGGAGTTAAATGTGGGACTGTTCAAGCGCAAGCTACGCGAAGAATTCAACACGCCGCCGCAGCGCGATCTGCAACCGTTTAAAATCACGCTGACAAAGCCTGCCGCGGACCTTGCCGCCCAAGGCGCAGATTTCAAGCGCAGGCTGGGCCGCTGGCTGGAACGTCAGGGCGACATGCACAAAGGAAATGCAGTAGCGCCCGATGCGGGCGTTACCACAACCCACGCGACCGTCTCCATTTCCTGCACCGAAGAAACCATCGCCCGTATCGAGCGGCAGTTTGGGGGCGAGATCTTGCGGGTGGATCCGCCGGCCAAGCATGTGCGCGGGGCAATTTATCCCCAGCCGGTCGATCCCTGGGATGTCAGCAAATGGTCTACGCCCCGGCCCTGATGACGCGCCGGCGCGCCAGCAGGTAGACGAACATGGCGAGATTGATCGCGCACATATATACCGGGAACATGAGTGTTGTCGCGCTCCATTGCGCAAGCGCGAAGATCGACACCACCGTAGATGCGGCGAACAGGATGTAGGCCAGCGCCCGTTCCTCCCATGGTTTTGACCATGATTTGCGGAACGTCGGAAAGAAGCCGATGGCGTCGATCACCACGATCAGCACGACCGACCAGAATGGATCGGCGGTTACATACCAGACCGGCAAGGTAAAGAAGGCGGCGGCAAGCGCAGCCTGATCGCTGCGTGTAATGTTCTGCGCGCCCTGCCGAAATCCAATCGCGCACAGGCCCAGGCAGGTAAAGGCGCCGATAACCGTGGGGACGACGCCCAAGCCCCCTCCTTCGGCCCATTGGGCGGCCGCTGCTATGACGGTAAGCACAAACCAGATCAGCCAGGAATAAGCATGCGGCTTCACCTCGCCCCTGAGCGCTGCGCGGACATAGGGGCCAAAGCCCGCAAAAAGGATGCAGGCCGATAAAAGGACAAGGATTTCAGGCTTGATGATGGCTATATCCTAGAACTGGTCGTTGGCGATCTGGCAGGCCATTTTCTGCCCGCCCATGATCGGGGCGGTGAGACCATGCACCTGCGGCAGCAACGCCTCGGCAAAGAAACGTGCCGTGATGAGCTTTGTGTTGTAGAAATTCGCATCCTCCCCGCCATGCAGCGCCGCATGGGCCGAAAGCGCCATGCGGGCCATCATATAGCCGCCCGCGACGAGGGAGAATTGCCGCAGGTATGGCACGGCCGAGGCTGCCATGGTTTCGGTATTCGATTTCGCGTTGGCCAGCATCCAGGCGGTGGTTTCTTCAAGGGCTGTAACTGCCCTGACCAGTGAGCCTTGAATGACGTCCAGATCATCACTCGGCTTTTGCGTCAGCGATTTCGCGAATGTCTTGATCTCGCCCATGAACTTTCCCGCCTCTGCCCCGCCGTCGCGCAGCACCTTGCGGAAGACCAGATCATTGGCCTGAATACCGTTCGTGCCTTCATAGATGGGCAGGATGCGGCTGTCGCGGTAATATTGGGCGGCGCCGGTTTCCTCGATAAAGCCCATACCGCCATGTATCTGCAAGCCGGTGGAGGACGTTTCAACAGCGAGGTCTGTCGCCCACGCCTTGACGAGGGGCACAAGGAGGTCCAGACGGGCGGCGGCGGCCGCTTTCGCCGCGGCATTCACCGTACGGCGCGATCGGTCGATCATTCCTGCTGCGTAATAAGCCAGCGCACGGGAGGCCTCGGTATTGGATTTCATCGTCAATAACATGCGCCGCACGTCTGGATGTTCGATGATTGCAACACGCTTGCCGGATTTGTCGCCGAGCTTCATGCCCTGCACCCGGTCCTTGGCGTATTGAAGCGCGTGCTGGTACGCAGCCTCGGAAAGGGCGACGCCCTGCTGTCCGACGCCGAGGCGCGCGTTGTTCATCATGATGAACATGTTGCGAAGCCCCTGCCCCGGCTCGCCGATCAGGTAAGAAACCGCTCCTTCGCCTTCGCCATACATCATGACGCAGGTGGGGGAACCGTGAATGCCAAGCTTGTGTTCGAGCGAGACGGCGCGCACGTCGTTGCGTTTGCCGATCGAGCCGTCTTCGTTCACAAGAAACTTCGGCACGATAAACAGCCCCAAGCCTTCATTCCCTTCGGGGAGGCCCTCAATCCGCGCGAGAACAAGGTGAATGATGTTCGGGGTGAAGTCGTGCTCGCCCCAGGTGATGAATATCTTCTGGCCCTTCATCAGGTAATGATCGCCATTCTGTCTGGCCATCGTGCGAATGGCGGCGAGGTCGGTGCCGGCTTGCGGTTCCGTCAGGTGCATGGAACCGGTCCATTCGCCGGAAATCATTTTCGGCAGGTACCTGGTCTTCTGCGCTTCGGTGCCGAGCACCTCGATCGCCTCAATTGCGGCCTGCGACAGGAGGGGGCACAGGGATAACGCAAGGTTCGCAGCCTGCCACATCTCCCCGACCGCCATCCCGAGCGCATGGGGCAATGCCTGTCCGCCATGATCCGGCGCGCAGGTTACGCCCGTCCAGCCGCCTTGGGCGAACTGGGTATATGCGTCCTTGAAGCCATCCGGCGTCTTGACGGTCTCGCCCGCAAGGCGGGACATTTGACGGTCGCCATTCTTATTGGTGGGCGCCCAGACTTCGCCGGCCAGTCGCGCGGCTTCGGCAAGCACCGCTTCGACGACGTCGGTTGTCACGTTCTCATACCCGGGCAGCGTGGCGATCTCCTCCATGCCCGCAATCTCGTTCAGGACGAAACGCATGTCTTTCAGCGGTGCGGTATACATCGGGCGGCTCCTCGAAAAAAATCCGGCGGTCTCAACAGACCGCCGGAATATTAACATTTCATGCACATATATAAAGCCCCGGCTCGACGCGGGGCTTTTATGAATATCAGAGGTCGAAGGAAGCCCCGCCCTTTTTCCGCACCGGCGCGGGGGAGTCGGTTCTCCGGCCGGCGAGCTCCTGCAACTGCTGCTCGACCAGGACCATCAGCTTGGTCTGGCCAAAGCCGGTGACCACCTCGTCTGCCGGCAGGCGCGCTTCCTCGGCGACATAGATCTTGACCAGCGGGTGGGCCTCATCGCCGCGCAAGGTGGCAACATTCGCGAAAATGCGCGAGAGAACACGCGTATGGGTCTCAAAACCGTCCATCACGTTATCCATCCGCGCGCGGATCATGTCGCCCTTATCCGTGCCCTTCAGGTCTTCGACAATGTCCACGACCTGGCGAAGCTCTTCGACTTCCTCGGGCGAAGGAGCGGTAGACTGCCAGTCGCGAACGACTGCGCGCTCGATAGCAATAAGCGCAGCGCGTGACTGGGCAGCGGGCAACGCAGCGATCTCGTTGAAAAGGGTATCAATTTTGGCGGGTTCAGTGGCGGCCCCGACGCGGCGGACGTAATCATTGGGATTAAATACCGGCATTTGAAACTCCTTCTGCCCTTACCGGGCGGATGCGACCTATATTGAAAACGGGTTATGTATTTTGGTAGCACCTTCCGCTATCAGGGACAACACTTCCCGTAAAACATTCCCGTTGCCGATTTGGCACAGCACTTGCAACGCTTAGACATATAAAAGCGCCGTAAAGGCCGATTTAGGTGGAGTTAAAGGATATGGCGGCATTTTTTTCAGGGATGAAGGCTAAAATAGCCGAAAAATATCAAGGGGTTGCTTCTCCGCAGGTCATTAACGCTGTCCACAAGGCCAGCAAGAAGACCGGGGTAGATTTTGCCTTCCTCATGGAAAAAGCGTCCACCGAAAGCAGCTTTAACCCGACCGCGAAATCCAAGACATCCTCCGCAACCGGCCTGTTCCAGTTTATCGAGAACACTTGGCTGTCGATGGTGAAGAAGCACGGTGAAAAATTCGGTCTGAGCGAATATGCCGACAAGATTGAAATGAAGAACGGCCGCTGCTCGGTGGACAGCGCCGCCGCCCGCCGGGAAATTCTCGGCCTTCGCAACAATCCTGAAATCGCGGCGCTCATGGCGGGTTGCTACAGCGCAGAGAACAGGGACTACCTCGATGCCCATACCAAGGGGGAAGTCGGCACGACCGAAATGTACCTGGCCCATTTCATGGGCGCGGGGGGCGCCGCCAAATTCCTCAACTGCCGCGATTACGACGGCAATGCAATCGGCGCCAGACTGTTCCCCGAGCAGGCGCGCGCCAACAAGAACGTGTTTTACAACAAGGCGACGGGCAAGGCCCGCACGCTCGACCAGATCTACGCCCTGTTTGACAAGAAATTCTCGGATGGACCTTCCGTTGCCGGCGGCGATGCGCCCTCACCCGCGTCGCGCGTCTCGCTTACGAAAGGCTCCATCAGGGCATTTGCAGCCGCCCACCATTCAAGCAGCCCTTCCTCCAAGGCCGCGCAGGTGCTTCCCCTTTTCGATGACGGCAATGACAAGGATGATATCATCTGGTCGAATGACCCGCGCTTCCATCACAACACCCGCACGGGCAGCAATACCGGCCGGCGCGCCGTGCATCGCATCACGCCTGAGACAATCATGGTCATGCAGCAGATGCGCGATGTCGAACAGCGCGCCTTCTTCCGCGCGCCAAAGGACAAATACGGCTACAACTCCTGATTTAGCGGATCAGGATCGGCGGGGCCTTCACCCGCTGGGCCTGTTCTTGCAGGGCGGCCTGTTCCATGAGCGCCCGGAGCTCGGGGAGGCTGATGGAGGGCCGCAGCGACGTATCGTTGCCTGCGAATTCCAGGAACATCTCGAACGTCGATTTCTCGGGCGGGAACTGTTCGACCTCGACATCTTTTTTCGGGTCTATCTTCGCCTTCACCTTGGCGACCTCGATCGCGCGGGCGAGGCCGCCCAGCTCGTCCACAAGGCCGCGTTCCTTCGCCTGCGCGCCGGTCCAGGCGCGCCCTTCCGCAACCGCAAAGGCTTGGTCATGCGTCATCTTCCGCCCCGCCATCACGCGTTGGAGAAAGGACTCGTAGATGCTGTCGAGCGTTGCTTCAAAGCGCGCCATTTCCTCTTCCGTGAACAAGCGGTTGGATGACCACATGCCGGCATGCGCGCCTTCCGAAACCGTCACCCAGTTCACGCCGATCTTGCTCCAGAGGTCGGCGAACACGAACTTGCCGCCAAACACGCCGATAGACCCCGTAATCGTCGCGGGCTGGGCAACGATCCAGTCGGCCGGCGTCGCGACCCAGTACCCGCCTGAAGCCGCGTAGCCGCCCATCGAAACGACGACAGGTTTGCCGGCCTTCTGCGTCTCGATGACAGCGCGGCGGATTGTCTCGGCTGCGTTGGGCGACCCGCCGGGGCTGTCGATGCGGAACACGACCGCGGCAACATCCTTGTCCTCGCGCGCGTCCTTGAACGCGTCAGCGACTTCGTTTGCTTCAATGCCGCCCGAACTGCCAAAGCCCGCATGGGTCCCGCCGAAAGAAACGATTTCGCCGGAGCCAAGAATCAGCGCAATCTTCGGCTTACCTGTCGCCTTGCCGCTGTCTTGCGCTTCCTTGCGCTCGACTTCCTTCTTCACCTCGTCCATGAAACCGCGCAGGCCTTTCGCCTTGGTCTTGGAATCCGGCGTGTAATCAGACAGATCAATCGTGTCATCGTCTTCGGCGAGCCCGGCTTCCTTGCGCGCCTGCGCCAGAACCTCGTCGTAATAACCGATCTTGTCCACCAGCTTCGCCTCCAGCGCCGCCTGGTCGGTGAAGGGGCCGCGATCCACGAGCTGCCGCACCTGGTCGGGCGTCATGCTGCGGGCCTGCGCGATCCCTTCGACCATCTGGCGGGAAAGATCGCCGATGAGCGCCGTCAACGCCATGCGGTTCGGTTCGCTCATATCGGTCGCGGTAAACGTCTCCGGCGCGGACTTATAAAGGCCTTTATGGCCGAACTGGGCGGTGACGCCCACCATATCGAAAGTGCCCTTCACAAAAGGCACCTGCGCCGAGATTCCCGTGATCCCGACGATGCCCACAGGCTGCAGCCAGAGCTGGCCGAAGCCTGAGGCGAAATAATAATCCGACATGCCGGAGGCCATTTCGCCGTAGCTTTCCCCGAAGACATAGGCGAATTTTTTCGCGTTGCGGAAATGCGCGACTGCGTCACGCAGCTCCTGCACCTGTGCCACGCTGAACTGCACGTCCTCGATCTTCGCGACGAAGCCTTTGACCCGGTCATCCTTCGCGGCTTCTTCCAGGGCTTCCGTCAGATCGCGGATTGTGGCCGAGGCATGGACGAAGGGCTGCGTGACCGAGGGGCGCGGCACCACTTCCCCGATTCCCGATTTGAAGGTGTAGGTCAGAAGAATTTTTGACGGCAGCGCTCCGGGCTTTTCATCTAGCGCCCGACCGAGCACGACGCCCACCATTACCAGCATGAGGAAGAAAGAGAAGCCGAGCATGATGAAGAACCCCTTGAAGAGATTCAGGAGTCCGCGAAAAAATCCCCCCTCCTTCTTGCGCTGCACGTCGTTCGCCATGTCAACAACCTTTCGGAAATGCTCGAAAATTTTTTGCAGTCTATCGCAACATTGCAGATTGAACGATAAATAAATTGGGTCTAATCTCGTTGCAGATTTCACGCGGAACTGAAGACAAAAAAAGCCCCAAGTGCGGAAACACTTGGGGCAATATCATCGAAGCGAAGTATTAAGGGAGAGGCCGCTGGAACCAGCGGCCTTTTCCTTGAGTGAAAGTCTCGCGAATCTGTGGATAAGAGTCGAATCCTTTTTCCAGCCAAGTTGGCTCGGCCCAATTCCTCCAATAATTCAGCTTGTTAACTTCAGGCCAGCGAATTCTCTGCATTTATATTATGGTGAGTCGCGCGAAAATTTTGCGTGAAATCCCAGACTCTTGCGATTCCCCGATTCGCCAAAACATGAACTTAGCCAGCCAAGAATCTGATTTGACTCTGTTTTATCCCGGCTTGAGCGCTGCATGACGAAGCAGGTGATCGCACAGGACCAGTGCCATCATTGCTTCCGCAACTGGCGCGCCGCGCAGGCCCACGCAGGGATCGTGACGTCCCTTGGTGATGATCTCGGTCTCTTCCATGCGGCTGTTGATTGTCTGCATGGGTGTCAGGATCGAGCTCGTCGGCTTGAACGCAATGCGGACGACGATATCCTGCCCCGTTGAAATGCCCCCAAGGATTCCGCCGGCGTGATTGCTGAGGAAATGCGGCTTGCCGTCGATAATCCTTATCTGGTCGCTGTTTACTTCGCCGCCCATCTCGACGCTCGCGAAGCCCGCGCCGATTTCAACACCCTTCACGGCGTTGATGCCCATCATGGCTTTGGCGAGATCCGCATCGAGCTTATCGACAACCGGCGCGCCGAAGCCGGCGGGGATGCCGCTCGCGACAACCTCGACGATTGCGCCAGCACTCGAGCCTGCCTTGCGCGTTTTGTCGAGGAAAGCCTCCCAGACCGGAATGATGTCCGCGTCCGGCGTAAAGAATTGGTTTTCCGCGGCTTGCGCCCAATCCCAATTATCGCGGTTGATTTTATGCGGCCCGACCTGCACCACGCTGGCCCGGATGTTCACCGCATCGCCAAGACGGGAATGCAACACCTTGCGTGCGACGGCGCCAGCAGCGACACGGCTTGCCGTTTCGCGCGCGGAGGATCGTCCGCCGCCGCGGTAATCACGAAAGCCGTATTTCCGGTCATAGGTGAAATCCGCGTGGCCCGGCCGGTACTTGTCCTTGATATCGGAATAGTCCTTCGATCGCGCATCTGTATTTTCAATGAGCAGGCTGATAGGTGCGCCGGTGGTCCGGCCTTCGAAAACGCCGGATAGGATTTTAACCTTGTCCTCTTCCTGCCGCTGCGTCGTGAAGCGGTTCTGGCCGGGCTTGCGCCGGTCCAGGAATTGCTGGATGTCGGATTCGGACAACTCGATTTGCGACGGCGCGCCGTCCACCACGCAGCCGATCGCCGGGCCATGGCTCTCGCCCCAAGTCGTGTAACGGAAAAGATGGCCGGCGGTATTGGCGGACATCAGCCCGAGATGCCTTGGAGCAGCTCGGCGGTTTGTTTCGCGGAATCGACGTTGACCATGCCGACGGTATTATAGCCGCTGTCGACATACATGATCTCGCCGGTCACGCCTGCGCCGAGTTCCGACAGCAGGAAGAGGCCGGCGCCGCCGACGTCCTGCGTCGTCACGTTGCGGCGAAGGGGGGCATTAAGTTCGTTCCATTTTAAGATATAGCGGAAATCGCCGATGCCCGAAGCGGCGAGCGTCTTGATCGGCCCCGCTGAGATGGCGTTGACGCGGATTCCGTCCTTGCCCACATCGCTGGCGAGGTAGCGCACGGAGGCCTCGAGCGCTGCCTTGGCGACACCCATGACGTTGTAATGCGGCATGACGCGCTCCGCGCCGTGATAGGTCATCGTCAGCAGGCTGCCGCCGTTTTTCATGAGCGGTACGGCGCGCTGCGCGACCGCGGTGAATGAATAGACCGAAATATCCATCGTCTTGAGGAAATTGTCGCGCGTCGTGTTCAGGTACTGGCCATCCAGCTCATTCTTGTCGGAATAAGCAATCGCATGGACGACGAAATCGAGCCCGCCCCATTCCTTTTCCACGGCCTTGAAGGTCGCATCGATGCTTTCATGATTGGTCACGTCGCAGGGCACGACGATTTTCGACTGCACGCTTTCAGCCAGCGGCCGGACGCGTTTTTCGAGCGCATCGCCCTGGAAGGTGAAACCCAGCTCCGCGCCATGCTTATGCGCCATTTCAGCGATGCCCCAGGCGATGGAGCGGTCGTTCGCGACGCCCATAATCAGGCCGCGTTTGCCCTTCATGAGCGGAGTGGCGTTCGTCATGGAATCACTTTCCTCTGTGGCGGGCTGGCTGGTCATCTGATTCACCCAATTCAAGAAATCTTCGCGCATCCTACACATTTATAAATATACGTCCAGCGCGACCTTCCATAAAAAGCGGTGTGAAAAAGATTTTTGGTTTCTTAAACATAACGCGAACATCTCGCTCCGGCATTATGAAATCAATATGCCCTTTTCCTTTTGATAAATAATCGAAACGTATTATATTTGCTACAGTTTCTCGCAACCCTTCGGGTGTTCCTCACCCGTTCCAACAAAGCATCTAGGCTTGCAATCACTTCCTTACTGGTGTTCACTCCCGCGCAAGCTTAACGACAAGAAGGTTCCACAACTTTGCTTCAATTCACTTCGCCTCGTGCCCGCCTGTTTCGCAAACGCCGCTTTGGCCTGCGTCACATCGTTCTCTCCGCCGCCGTTCTCGCTGCCGCTTACGGGCTGATGCCGTCCCGCGAAGTCGCCGTCGCGCCGGCTGGTCCTGTTCTGGCCGCCTCCGCTCCGGCGGAGTCCCGTGCCGCAGCGCCGTCGCGCGGATATGAAGTGCTGAACCTGAAAGACGCGTTCGACGCGAAGCCGATCGCGCCGAACTACCCGTTCGCTGCGGAAGATTCCGCCGGCAAGCCGAAAGTGGTGATCGCCGCCCAGCCCGCGCCTGCCCTGCAAGGCCAGCTTTCCTACATCCAGTCCGGGATCACCAAGATCCTGGAAGCCAGCACCGACCTCAAGGAAATCCTCGACAAGGAAAAGCATGTCCGCGTCGGCAAGGGCGATACGCTGATGGAACTGCTTGTGAAAAACGACGTGTCGCGTGACGAAGCTTACCAGGCGATCCAGGCCCTGCGTAAAGTCTACGACCCCCGCGACCTGAACCCCGGCCACCAGGTCACGGTGTTCTTCCACAAGGATCCCCGCATCGCCGACCCGAAATTTGTCGGCCTGCGCATCGAGCGCGATACCGTCAATGCGGTTGTCCTCAACCGCGGCGATGACGGCAACTTCAAGGTGAACGAGGAAGCCAAGACCGTTCACCGCCAGATGAAAGCCTATCGCGCGAAGATCGACAGCTCCCTCTATGTCGACGCGAAACAGGCTGGCGTGCCCGACAACGTCATCCTCGAACTCATCAAGATGTATTCGATGGGCGTCGACTTCCAGCGCGAGATCCATAACGGCGACGCGTTCGACGTTATGTACGAACAATACGTGACAGATGACGGCCGCGTCGTTCCGAACAAAGGCGAGATCGTTTATGCCCGCCTCGCGCTGTCGGACCGCACCATGCCGCTTTACCGCTTTGAAGGCGCCAACGGCGACGTCGAGTATTTCGACCAGTCCGGCCAATCGGTGAAGAAGCCCCTCATGAAAACACCGATCGACGGCGCGCGCATCAGCTCGGGCTTCGGTTTCCGCCGCCACCCGGTGCTGGGCTACAACAAAATGCATAAAGGCATCGACTTCGCCGCGCCGCGCGGCACCCCGGTTTATGCCGCCGGCGATGGCGTCATTCAAAAGGCTGGCCGTTTCTCCTCTTACGGCAACTATGTCCGCATCCGCCACCGCTCGGGTGTCGAAACCGCCTATGCCCACCTGAACGGCTTCAAGTCGGGCATCAAGCCGGGCACGCGCGTCAAGCAGGGCCAGGTGATCGCTTATGTCGGCACGACCGGCCGCTCGACGGGCCCCCACCTGCATTACGAGATCATGATGGGCGGCAAGCAGGTCAACCCTGCTTCCGTCAAGCTTGCTGGGGGGAACTCCTTGTCGGGCAAGGCACTCAAGACCTTCAAGGCCAATGTCCAGAAACTCGACTCCAGCTTCGCCAAGGCGCTCGCGCCTGCGCCGGCTGTGGCGTCGGTTGCCGCGGGAACGGTCGCGCGCAACTAAGCATAGGCAGACAAATTTAAAGAGCCGCCTGACCTGTCAGGCGGCTCTTTCTTTCCGGACTCATGATGGTGCTTTTCTTAGTGGTCAGCGGTAAACGCCGAAGACGTCCTTCGTGCTGCCGTCGTCATTGGTGATATGCAGGAAAGGGTTCTGCCCGCCGGAGAGCTGCAAGCCCATGACGATGCGATCGCTGCCGTTTTTGTCCTTCATGATGAGAACCGGAGACTCGTTTTCACCAGCGAGCCGGAAAAGCAAACGTATATGGCCGTTTGTATCCGAAAGGGCAATCAGCGGTAACCCGCGTTCATCTGCGCCGTTATAGGTTCCCATCTGCAGGCGCATCTGGCCGTTTTCGCCGTAGAAAATCTGGCCCGGCTGGCCGTCGTTCACGTAGGTGGTGATGCCCTTCGCGTTCTTCGTGTCGCGCAGCGCGAAGTAGCTGTCGCTCTGTCCCTGCGCGACGGCGGCTGTCGGGCGGAACGCGATTTCGGCTGCGAAGCCCCCGAGAAAAGAAAATGCCGCCGTCACCATTGCCAGCCCGGCGGTGGTTTTGATGTTCATGATATGCCTCTTATTTTTGCTGCCACTTGCCCGCGTCATCCTGCTGGAAGTAGGTGGTCGCGTGACCTGCGTCCTTGTAGGATTTCCAGCGGCCGCGCGCCTCCGCGACCGCTTGCTCGTCGTTGCCATCGAAAATCTCGCAGCAGAGCGTGTAATCCGCGACCTTCGCCGATGACGCGCCATCCGTTAGTATCAGCACGGTCGCGCTGTTCGGATTATGCTCCTCGTCTGTCAGCCAGACCGGCTGCTCGGCTTCAAAACCATCCTTCACGTAGCCGTGCGGCAGGAAGCTGCCGGGGTCATAGGTCCAGAGCGCATTGTCGAGCGCTTCAACCCGCTCACGGCTCCCAGCCTTGATGACGACGCGGTACTTGCGTTCAAGCGCTTTCGCGACGATTTCCGGCAGCGCCTGTTCAAGCCGCTTGCTTTGTAAATGATAAAAACGCACATCCGTCATGCTTGTCAGAAACCTCTTGAATACCCTATTATTATTGTCATCGTCGACGGAGCGCAAGGGCGCAGATGGACTGGAAAACTGCATCATCGGATGAAAAGCTGCAGCTCGTGCGCGATATCAACCGCGTCGAGCCGGTCTATAAATTCAGCCCGGAAGACAGCATCGTCGAAACCCTGCCGCTATCGTTTTATCACGGCGGACAGCTTGTATCGATCGTGAAGCCGATGCCGCTACAGCCCCAACTCTGGTACGTCAAGCTGCCATCGGAAATCGTCAATCTCGACGGCTCCGTCGCCAATATCCACCACCTGAACGAGCGCGCGCCGCTGGCGCTGTCGCCGCAAGTGATTGCCGATTACCTCAAATTCCGCCTTTATTTCGCGGGAAGCATGTGGCTTGAAGGCGTTCTTGCCATCGAAGCGGCTGAAGGCTTTCAGGCGACGGCGCGCGTCCTTGAGCAGGAAGGCCTCTTCGAGAAAAAGTTCGCAGTTTCCCCGCGCGGAGAGCTTACGCTGCAGGCCAAGAAAAAACTGGGCGCCGGCAAGCGCCCGCCCGCCCGCTTCAGCTTTTAAGCCTCAGCCGCCATTTTCTGCAGCCGCACATAATCTGTCTTGCCCGTGCCGAGCACCGGAATTTCCGAGATCAGGATTTTTTTCGGCACCGAAAGCTCGCTCAAGCCCAGCATTTTGAAATGCGCCGAGATCGCCTCGGGCGCCGCGGACGGATAGGTCGTAAACAGGATCAGTTTTTCGCCCTTCTTGTCGTCCTTGACGCTGACGACGGCATGCTGGTTGCCGGGCCACAGCTTTTGCAGGGCGATCTCGACAGCCGACAACGACACCATTTCGCCCGCAATCTTGGCGAAGCGCTTCATGCGGCCCTGGATGGTGATGAACCCGTCTTCATCCAGCCCGACAATGTCGCCGGTATCGTACCAGCCGCCATCGGGTGGCTGCAGGATGCCCGGCGCATCTGCCTTCAGGTAGCCAAGCATCACGTTCGGACCCTGGATGACCAGCTTGCCGGCATTCGCGTCGATGCCCTCGACGGGCTCCAGCCTGTGCGCGACGCCGGGCATCAGGCGGCCCACCGACCCCGCGCGGTTATGCATCGGCGTATTGATCGAAATGACCGGCGCCGTTTCCGTGGCGCCATAGCCCTCGAAAATCCGCACGCCGTATTTCTCTGCATAGATGCGGCGCGTTTCTTCCTTCAGCTTCTCCGCGCCTGCAAAGACGTAGCGTATCGCGTGAAAGTCATAAGGATGCGCAAAGCGCGCGTATCCGGCGAGGAAGGTATCAGTGCCGAAAAGGATCGTGGCATTGGTGTCGTAAATCAGCTCCGGAACGATGCGGTAATGCAATGGCGATGGGTAATAGAAGGCACGCAAGCCGCCCAGAATCGGCAGCAGCGTGCCGCCCGTCAGGCCGAAGGAATGGAACATCGGCAGGCAGTTGAACACAATATCCTGGGGTCCGAAATCCACGCGGCTGGCGACCTGGTGGCGGTTGGATTGGATATTCCGGTGCGACAGCACAACGCCCTTCGGCGTCCCCTCGGAGCCGGAGGTGAAAAGAATTACCGCTGGATCGTGCGGGCTTGCCTTGCGCCGGAAGCTATCCACCATTTCGGGCATGTACCGCGCCAACAGCCCGGTCAGCTTGCCCCGAAAGCCGATTTCCGCGCGCAGGTCCTCAAGATAGAGGAAATTGACACCAACGGATTGCATCGCCTCGATCGTCGGCGACATCTTGCCCATCTCGATGAAGCGGCGCGACGTAATGACGGTGGTAATCAACGCCGTCTGGCAGGCGCTCACGACCTGCGCAGGGCCGGCCGAGAAGTTGATCATCGCCGGGACCTTGCGGATGGCATGCAGCGCGAAGAACACGATCGAGGTTCCCACCATGTTCGGCAGCAGCACGCCAACCGCGGGAATGGTGGCATGCGCGCCCAGGGTCAGGTGTTTTTCCATTATGCGGCCCAGCACCATCGCGCGGGCGATCAGGTGGCGGTAGCGCACGGGCTCGCGCAAGGGATCTTCGGCGATAATCTTTTTTGTCCCGTAGAGACGCGAGGCCTCCATCAGCGATGTCAGCAGCGGCTTGTCGATGTCGGATGCATCGAACACCATTTGGGACATCATGTCGTAAAGCTGCGCGCCCGCGAGCTGGCGGCGGCGGCGGCCAAAGACACCTTCCGGAAGGACAAAATCGCGCGGCGGCAGGATCGTCAGGGTGATCTTCGGGAAGCGACGCAGCACGGTTTTGCCGGCGGAGCGCGAGAACGGCGTATATTGCGCGCCGTCGATGCGGATCGGCAGCACTTTCGCGCCTGCCTTGTCGGCGATCATGCCTGGGCCCTCGTAGACTTTCATAAGCGACCCGGTGACGGAAATGCGTCCTTCGGGGAAGATCATGCCCGTCTTGCCGCTCTTGACGACATCGATCAGCGACTTCAGCGCAAGCGGATTGGTGGGGTCGACGGGGTAAGCGTCGACCATCCGCAGCAGCGGCTTCATCCACCAGGCGCGCGCGATATGCGTATTGACGGCGAAGGTGACCTTGACGGGCAGGTAAGCGGCGATCAGCGCCGCGTCGAGGAATGAGGTATGATTGGCGATGATGAGCACGCGGTCGCCAGCCTTTTCGAAGTTCTCCATCCCGCGCACCTCGACCTTATAGGCCCAGCCGAGGATCGCGCGGCAGATGGAGCGCAGCAGCGCGTCCGGCAGCAGCTGCACGATATAGACAGCGACCAGGATATCCATGAGCGCCATGGCGAGGAAAATCTGCGGAATGCTCGCGCCCGCTTTCAGCATCACGGCGCCGATGATCGACGATGCCACCATGAACATCGCGTTCATGATATTGAGGCCCGCGATCATGCGCGCCATGTAGCGGCTGTCGGTCCGTTTTTGCACGATCGCATAGAGCGGCACGACGAACATGCCGCCGCACAGGGCAATGACGAAGAGATCTGCGACGATGCGCCAGCTGCCCGGCTGCGCGAGGAAGCTGCCTGCTGTTGCCAAAACCTGTCCCGCCGGCAGCGCATTGTTCGCCGCGAAATACAGGTCAACGCCGAACGCGGCCATGCCGATCGCCGCCAGCGGCACATAGGTTGCCTGCACCTGCCCCTTCAGCAGGCGCGAGCACAAGACCGAACCGCAGGCGATGCCGACTGAGAAAAGGGTCAGCAACAGCGTCACCACGCTCTCATCACCGCCAAGATAGATCTTCGCAAAGGCCGGGAACTGCGTGAGGTATGTCGCGCCGACAAGCCAGAACCACGAGATAGCGAGTATCGCGCGGTAAACGCCGGTGTTTTCCTGCGTCGCCGCGAGGATCGTTCGCGTTTCCTGCCAGAAGTTGCGGTTGACGACGAGCTCCGGCGACGGCCCGGGCGCGGGCGGAATAAACCGGCTGGCCGCGTATCCGGCGATCGCCACGAGCACGCAGGCGGCCGAGATGATCTGCTCGCCCAGTTCGGCATGCGAGATGAGTAGCCCGCCCGCGACCGTGCCCAGCAAGATCGCCATGAACGTTCCCGCCTCGACATAGGCGTTGCCGCTCAGAAGTTCCCTGCCCTCAAGGTGCTGCGGCAGAATTGCGTATTTCACGGGCCCGAAGAATGCGGAATGCACGCCCATGCAAAACAGCACGATGAACAGGACGAAGAGGCTGTGGCTCAGGAAGCCGATGGCGGCCAGCAGCATGAAACCTATTTCCGCAACCTTCACCCAGCGCGCCATCTGCGCGCGATCCAGCTTGTCGGCGAACTGCCCGGCGGTCGCCGAAAACAGGAAGAACGGCAGGATGAATACCCCTCCCGCGATCGTCACCAGAATTTGCGGCGGAATTGACGTCTCGGTCGCAAGGCGAAAAGTGATGAGCATCGCCATCGCCGTCTTGAACAGGTTGTCGTTGAACGCGCCCAGGAATTGGGTTGCGAACAGCGGGAGAAACCGCCGTGAATGTAGGATAGACATGCCCTGTTTCTGCCCTTTCGAATAGCGAAGACGGTCCCCGCGTAGCGGGGTTAGAACAAGGACCGGCTAAAGCCGGCAGCCCTTATTCGAAGTTTTCCGCGACGAAGCGGTCGAGCAGGCGGACGCCGAAGGCCGAAGCGCCCTTCGGCGCGCTTGTCCGGTCTTTGGCGTTCCACGCCACGCCCGCGATGTCGAGATGCGCCCATTTGACGCCCGGCTGGATGAAGCGCTTGAGGAAATGCGCGCCGATTGCCGAGCCCGCATCGCGCCCGCCGGAAATGTTCTTGATATCCGCAGCCGGGCTGTCGATCGCCTTGTCCCAGGCATCGTTGAGCGGCAGGCGCCACAGTTCCTCGCCGACCGAGTTCCCGGCATCGGCCAGCTGCTGCGCGAGATCGTCATCGTTCGAGAACAGGCCCGCATATTCATGCCCGAGCGCGATGATGACCGCGCCCGTCAGCGTCGCAAGGTCGACGATATGCGTCGGCTGGAATTCTTCCTGCGCATACCACAGTGCATCGCAGAGGATCAGGCGGCCTTCCGCGTCGGTGTTCAGAATTTCGATCGTCTGTCCCGACATCGAGGTCACGATATCGCTGGGGCGGCAGGCATTGCCCGAGGGCATGTTTTCGGCGAGCGCGACGACGCCGACGACGTTCACGCGCGCGCCGCGCGCTGCGAGCGCGTACATAAGGCCGGTCACGGCGGCAGCCCCCGCCATGTCCCATTTCATGTCTTCCATGCCGGCGCCCGGCTTCAGTGAGATGCCGCCCGTATCAAAAGTCACGCCCTTGCCGACGAAGCAGATGGTCTTGTCCTTCTTGCTGCCGCCGTAATATTCCATGGTGACGAGCTTCGGCTCGCGCGCGCTGCCCTGGCCGACCGCTTCCAGCGCGCCCATGCCGAGCTTCTGGATTTCCTTCATGCCAAGCGTCTTCACCCGTACACCGAGCGGCACCAGCTCGCTGCGGATAATTTCAGCGAAGCTCGCCGGATAAAGATGGTTCGGCGTTTCGGAGACGAGGTCGCGCGTCAGGTAAACGGCGTCGACCAACGTATCTGCTTCATCGAAAAACTTGTGCGCCTTCTGCGGCTGGGGAACGGTAAAGGCGAGCGCCTTCACGGTCGGCTTCTTGTCCTGCGGCTCCTTGGTCAGGTACTTGTCGAAGCGGTAGGAGGACAAGAGCGCCCCCAGCGCGACGCGCACCGCCGCCTCGTTCTCGTCGACATCGCCCGCGCGCACGCCGGCCAGCGCCAGTTCCGCGGTTTCAGCCTTGCGGGTGTTGAGCAGCGACACGACCGTGCCGCCTACCTTTTCGAGGTCCTGCGCCTTCAGGTCGTCCGGTTTGCCGAGGCCGACAATCACGATATGGCGGTAGGGGAGCCCGTCCGGGCCCGAAAGCACCAGCGTCTGCGCGCGCTTGCCTTCGAATTTCTCGGCGGCCATCGCGCGGCGAAGCGCGCCTCCCGTCTTTTTATCTGCCCATTGCGCGCCGTCCAGCAGCTTGCCGCCTTCGGTCGCGAAGGCGATGTATGCATCGGATTTGGGGGCTTTGGCGTCGAACGAGATTTTCATGACAGACCTATTTTTCTTCCTTTTTCGGGCGGGAACGGCTAAAAAACTTTAGAGCACAAATATAAAGAGGTGGTTAACCATTATCCACCCAAAGATTGCGCAATGCTGATCACCCGCTATCTCATGAGAAACCTGGCATCGGCGACGGTCTTCGTGACGATCGCGCTCACCATGGTCGTGCTCCTGACGCAGTCGCTGAAGATCCTCGAACTGGTGGCAAACTCCGATGCGCCGCCCGGCCTCTTCATCAAGCTTATCGCGCTGACCATTCCGAAGTTTCTGGAAACGATCCTGCCGGTCGCTCTCGTGATCGCAGCATTGTTTGTCTATAACCGTTTCATTATGGATAACGAGCTTATTGTCCTGCGTGCCTGCGGCTTCGACCAGCACGCGCTGATCCGCCCCGCTCTTCTGCTGGCCGGCGGCTTCACCCTGGTCATGTTCGCCCTGACCACCTATGTGACGCCAGTCACCAGCGGCGCGATCCAGAGCCTGCGGGCGACCGCGCTGTCCCGCTATTCCTCCTTCCTGCTGCGGGAGGGCGTCTTCAACACATTCGGCAAGGACCTGACCGTCTATGTGCGGTCGCGCAGCAACGCAGGCGACCTGTCGGGCATCCTCATCCACGACAATCGCGACAAGAGCAAACCGCCCAGCACGACCACGGCCAAGCGCGGCCGGCTGATCATCAATCATGACGTGCCGACGATCGTGGTGCAGGAAGGCATGCGACAGCAGCTCGACCCCAACAGCAACGCGCTGTCCCGCCTCTACTTCGCGGAATACATGATCGAGGTGAATTCCTTCGACAGCGGGCCGCGGGTGCATGCCCGGGATTACAGCGAGCGGACGCTGCCGGAGCTGCTCAACCCCGACCTGACGCAAAAATATGACCGCGACCGCCGGGAAGTTTTCCTCGCCGAAGCGCATGCCGATCTCGTGCGCCCGCTGCTGCCGCTCGCCTTCGTCCTTCCTGCGCTCGCCATCCTGCTGATCGGCCCCTTTAACCGCCGCGGCCAAGGGCGCAAGGTCACGGCTGCGGTCCTGGTGATTGTCGCGCTGATGACCGCCAACCTTGTCCTGACAAGCGCGACGCGGCGCCATCTCGAGCTTGCGCCGCTGCTGTATTTGTCGGTGTTTTTGCCCATTTTTGTTGGGTTTTACGCGTTAAATTTCCGCGGCGAACAGCAGATAATGGCTGTCCTCAGACACTTCAACGCGCAGCGCAGCCGCCGGATGGAGGCCGCATCATGATCACGTCGCCGACCTTGTTCCGCTACATCGGGCGCAATTTCCTGTTCAACGTGCTGATGATTTCCCTGCTGCTGGTCGGCATTGTATTCGTCATCAATTCGATCGAGCTGCTGCGCCGCTCCTCCCCCCTGCCGGATGTCAGCTTCGGCCTCGTCCTCCGTATGTCGCTGCTGTCTGTGCCGCAATACGCGGAGCGGGTGCTGCCCTTTGCGGTGCTGTTCGGGTCGATCTATACGTGCTGGCGGCTGAACAAGACGCACGAGTTGGTCGTCATCCGCTCCTCCGGCATTTCCGCCTGGCAGTTCCTGTTCCCAATGATGGCGGCGGCGCTGGGTTTCGGGTTGATCGTGACCACCATCATCAACCCAGTCTCGGCAGTGCTGGCTGCGAAGTTCGACCAGATGGAAAATGAGCACCTGAAGGCGAAGCATAGTCTGGTCGCCGTGCTGCGCACGGGGATATGGCTGCGCCAGCCGACCGAGGACGGCTACGCCCTTCTCCACGCCGCAAGCTTCGAGCAGAAGGAATGGCGCCTGTCGGACGTTATCGTGTTTTTCTTCGACAAGGAGGATAATTTCCGCCGCCGCATCGACAGC
This sequence comes from Patescibacteria group bacterium, assembly GCA_035626855.1. GTDB lineage: Bacteria > Pseudomonadota > Alphaproteobacteria > Micavibrionales > UBA2020 > JAPWJZ01. The sequence continues at coordinate 36,437 of DASPMW010000086.1, read as the reverse complement.
CCGCTTGCCTATCTGCGCGACGGCTTTTGGGAAATCACCAGCCCGCTTGCGAATGACCGCAACGGCCCGAGCCGCGCCAAAACGGAAACCCTGAAGACAGAGCTGACGGCCACCAAGATCGAAGAATCATTCGCCTCGCCTGACAGCATTTCGTTTTGGAGCATCCCGGAATATATCCGTATTATGGAAGAGACCGGCTTCCCCGCAACCCGGCTGCATATCCGTTTCCACTCCCTGCTCGCGCAACCGTTCTTTTTCATGGCAATGGTGCTGCTGGCTGCGACATTTTCGCTACGGCCGCCAAGATTCGGGGGGGCGGGTGCCCTGATAGGCCTTGGCGTAGCCGTTGGATTCTTTGTATTCTTCATGGACTCAATGCTCAGTGCCTTTGGCGTTTCCCAGAAAATTCCTGCATATCTCGCAGCCTGGACACCCGCCGTCGTGAGTCTGCTGCTGGGCGCGACCGCCCTGCTGCATCTCGAGGACGGTTAAGGATTGAGTAATTGGAACAAGATAAAGTGAAATTGGGCAGATTTTTATACGGAAGTACGGATTGATGAATACGATTTGGGCACAGGGTGTTAGCCGTAAACTCATGACCGCGGGCCTTTGCGTCCTGCTGGCGTTCGGGTCGAGCGCCTGCGCGCGCTCCGTGAACCCGGAAACCGGGTACAAGACCGGTATCAACGACCCGCTCGAGGGCATGAACCGGGGCATTTTCGCGTTCAACAACATCGTCGATATCGCGATCATCGAACCCGTTGCCAAGGCCTATAACTTCCTGCTTCCCTCCTTCTTCCGCGACGGCGTGCAGAACTTCATGCACAACCTGCGCTCGCCCCTCATCGTGGGCAACCAGCTGCTGCAGGGCGACCTCAAGGGCGCCGGCGTCGCGACCGCGCGCTTCATCATCAACACCACCGCCGGCATCGGCGGCCTGGTCGATGTCGCATCGGCGCAGGGCCTTCCCTATGAACCCGAAGATTTCGGCCAGACCCTGGCCGTCTGGGGCCTGGGCGACGGCTTCTACCTCGTCCTCCCGATCGTCGGCCCCTCCTCGCTGCGTGACACCGGCGGCATGGTCGCGGACGGTCTCGCTGACCCTGTGCGCATCTGGGCGCATGACACCGACAATGACTGGATCTACTACACCCGCGTCGGCGTTGAAGGCCTCGATACCCGCGCCCGCCTCGTGAGAGCGGTCGAGGACCTGCGCGCGAACAGCCTCGATTACTACGCGGCCGTGCGCAGCGCCTACAGCCAGAAACGCCAGTCGCTCATCCGCGACGAAAAGGCCGGCGACAGCGCGTCGATCCCGGACTACGACAACAACTAACAAGCCTTTCAAAAAGGCGGAGAAAGAAGAAAACACCATGCGTATCGCTCTCGCCCTTGCGGCCCTTGCGCTCCTCGCCTTTGCCACCCCCGTTCTCGCCGCCAAGACCGATGGCAGCCCCGCCGCGCAGTTCGTGCAGGGCCTCGGCGACAAGGCGCTGACCTCGCTGACCGCCAAGGACCTCGCCGCGAATGTGCGCGCCCAGCGCGTGCGCAGCCTGCTGCGCGAGAACTTCGATATCCAGACGATCGGCCGCTTCGTGATGGGCAACGGCTGGAAGACCGCAACCCCTGCCCAGAAGTCGCAATATATGTCGCTGTTCGAGGATATGATCGTCGCGACCTATACCAAGCGCTTCGCCGATTATTCCGGCCAGTCGTTCAAGGTCACCGGCTCCAGCGCGGTCTCGGATAGCGACAGCCTCGTCAAAAGCCAGATCCTCCAAAAGGATGGCCCCGCCGTGATGGTCGACTGGCGTGTGCGCAAGAAAGATGGCGGCATGAAGGTCGTCGATGTGGTGGTCGAGAATATCAGCATGAGCCTGACCCAGCGCGACGATTTCCGCACAGTCCTGAACGACAAGGGCGTTGACGGGCTGATCGAGGTGCTGCGCCAGCGCGCCGGCAAACCCGCCGGGAAGTAGACTGCGCTCACGCGCAAGAAAAAAGCCCGGAAGAAATTCCGGGCTTTTTCTTTTGCCTCTGCCGGTTATGAAGCCCGGCGCAGCGGCTTGTATTTGAGTCGGTGCGGCTGTTCCGCGTCCTCGCCAAAGCGCTTGCGGCGGTCCTTCTCGTAATCCTCGTAGTTCCCTTCGAAGAAGGTCACCTGGCTGTCGCCTTCGAAGGCGAGCATATGCGTCGCAAGGCGGTCGAGGAACCAGCGGTCGTGCGAGATGACGACCGCGCAGCCCGCGTAATTCTCGAGCGCATCTTCGAGCGCGCCGAGCGTTTCGGTATCGAGATCGTTGGTCGGTTCGTCGAGCAGCAGCAGGTTCGCCGGTTCCTTGAGCATTTTCGCCAGGTGGACGCGGTTGCGTTCCCCGCCCGAAAGAATGCCGACCTTCTTCTGCTGGTCCGGCCCGCGGAAGCCAAAGCTGCCGCAATAGGCGCGCGTATTCACTTCGCGCTTGCCGAGGTAGAAGATGTCGTTCCCGCCGGATATTTCCTGCCAGACGTTATTGTCGCCCACCAGCGCGTCGCGGCTCTGGTTGACATAGCCGAGCTTGACGGCATCGGATACGACCACATCGCCGCTGTCGGGCTTGTCTTCTCCGGTGATCATGCGGAACAGCGTTGTTTTACCGGCGCCGTTCGGGCCGATCACGCCCACGATGCCGCCCGGCGGCAGCTTGAAGGACAGGTTTTCGATCAGCAGGCGGTCATCATAGCCCTTGGAGACGTTCTTGAACTCGACCACGTTCTGGCCAAGGCGCGGCGGCACCGGAATGATGATCTGCGCGGCGCGCGTTTTTTCGTATTTTTCAGCTTCGGCAAGCAGGTCGTTATATGCGGTGATGCGCGCCTTCGATTTTGCCTGGCGCGCTTTCGGCGACTGGCGCACCCATTCGAGTTCGCGGGCCAGCGTTTTCTGGCGGCTTTCATCCTCGCGGCCCTCTTGCGCCAGGCGTTTCGCCTTGGCTTCGAGATAGCCCGTATAGTTGCCTTCATAAGGAATGCCCGAACCGCGATCGAGCTCGAGGATCCAGCCCGTCACATGGTCGAGGAAGTAGCGATCGTGCGTAACCATCACAACGGTGCCTTTGTAATCCAGCAGCGTGCGCTGTAGCCAGGCGACCGATTCCGCATCCAGATGGTTAGTCGGTTCGTCGAGCAGCAGCAGGTCTGGCTTTTCCAGCAGCAAACGGCACAGCGCGACGCGGCGTTTTTCACCGCCCGAAAGATGCGTCACTTTTGCGTCCGGCGGCGGGCAGCGCAGCGCGTCCAGCGCAATTTCGAGCGTGCGCTCGAGGTTCCAGCCGTCAGCTGCCTCGATTTTCGTCAGCAGGTCGCCCTGCTCTTCCATCATCTTCGCCATTTCGGCGTCGTCGGTGACTGTCGCGAACAGCTCGGAGATTTCGTTGTAGCGGTCCAGCAGCGCCTTGGTGTCCTTCATCGCCTCCATGACGTTTTCGAGGACGGTCTTGTCGGGGTCGAGCTGCGGCTCCTGCGGCAGGTAGCCGATGCGCACGCCGTCGGCCGCCCAGGCCTCGCCATTGAATTCCTTTTCGACGCCCGCCATGATTTTCAGGAGGGACGACTTCCCCGAGCCGTTCGGGCCCAGCACGCCGATCTTCACGCCCGGCAGGAAGCTCAGGTAAATGCCGCTCAATACCTTTTTCCCGCCCGGATAGGTCTTGGACAGGTCTTTCATCACATAGACGTATTGATACGATGCCATGGCGCGCTCCTTCGAAATTGACTGCTATATATATAAAGAGTCGCGCGCAAGGGCAAGCGCCGCGCGCCGTCCTGCAAAATTATGCAGCGAATCCAATTGTCTGAGCGGCTAGACGATGCTGAAGACGAGCGACAGGACGATCAGGGCGGCGCCGAGGAAGCCCAGGATCTTTTCATTACTGGTGATCCAGCCCATGAGGTTCGTGATTTCGGTCATGATCGCGACGTTCATTTTGGCGCGCAGCGGCGCCTCGATCTTGTGAAAGGCATAGGGCAGCGCCATGACGACGAGCACGAGGTTGGCGAGCATCGGCAGGAACATGTAAACGATCGTGATGCCGGAGGAGAGCTTGCCGGCCATGAGGATCGGGACCAGGAACGCCGCGACGAAGCCGTAAAGCAACGCAAGCACGGCGAGCGTGTCGATATTCTTTTTTACCGCCGCCAGGAATTTTTCAAGGGCAGCCGGTTTTTTCGGGATCGTGCCGCTGAGGTAGATCAGCGTGAAAACGATCAGCATGACAAGCGTAATCAGCCCTAACAGCGGAAGCATGATGGTAACTCCATGAATTTGCCCTGATTTACTTCACCATAAACGCGGCGGGCGTGCAAGAAACTAGTGACGGGTCGCCATGATCTGCTGCAGCAATAACCGCGCCTGTTGCTTGTCTGCAAGGTTTGGCGTGCGCTCGATGTATTGCTCCAGCGCCGTTTTTGCCTGTTGCTGCTGTCCCAGCTTGGCATAGAGAATCCCCTTGTCGAACAGGGTGCGATGCTCATCCGGCGCCAGCGCCTCCATCGCCTCGACGACGATCACCGCCTGCGCGTACTCCTCGGTATCGATCAGGCGCTTCTTCAGGTTGTTCTCGAGCCGCAGCAGGATATCGCGGTTGCTCACGGCGTCGTAGAAATTATGGGAAAGCTCGGCGCCTTCGCCTGCGATCGATTTCAGCAATTGCCGCAGTTCAGCCGCATTCATTTCCTGCCCCTGGCGGAACGGGTCGAGGATCGCGCGCTCGCCATCCTTTTCCATGCGCACCAGGAAATGCCCCGGGAAATTCAGCCCCTCGATCGGCCAGCCGAGCCTGCGCGCGATGACGATGTAGATGATGCCGATCGCGATCGGCAGGCCCTTGCGCCGCTCGATCACGCGCACGAGGTTGGCGTTCTGGATGTCGTCATAGTTCTGGGCGTCGCCCTGATAGCCGTGCGCCTCATGCACGATCTTCTTCAGGATGGAAATGCGCAAGGCAAGGTTATCCTCGGCGTTCAGCCGCAGGCGCGCCTGGTATTCCTCCTGCGCGCCCTCGCCCAGCTTCTTCAGGTGATTGCGAAAGCGCTCGGGCTTCACGCCCGGCAGGAACAGCAGGCCAAGGGCGAGCGCCGCCTCGCCGAGGTCGATATTCGCATCCTCCTGCAGGCCGGTATAGCGGACATACTGGAACGCCTCGTCCGGCGTCTCGAACAGGTGCAGGTCGCTCAAGTCGTCGGGCGGCCGGGGGGGCGTCAATGGATCGAGCTCTCGATCTCCCCCGTTTCCGGGTTCACGATGCCGGGCGGGGTTTCGCCGCGCATCCGCACGTAGCTGGTCACGCTTTTCACGTATTTGGTGTTGCGAGCGTAATCGAGCACGCGGTCAAGCTCCCGCTGGTCCTGCGCGACGCCCATGATGTAGACGACGCCCGCGACCGTTTCGATCGAATAGTTGATGGACTGCACATATTTGTCGAACATCAGGCGCGCCTTGATGTCGCTCGTGATCCAGCTGTCCTTGACGTAGTCGCCGGCGCCGACATCTTCGTCCACGACGATTTCGTTGATCACCTGCTTCACGCCGTCCGCCTGCCAGGCGAGGCGCACCGCGTCGACGCGCTGGTCGGGATCGGGGACATGACCCGTAATCAGCACGCGGCCTTCCTTCACCGTCATCGACAGGCGGCGGTAGAGGTTCGGGTCTTTCTTCAGCCAAAGGTCGGTGAGGGTGAGGCGGATCGAGGCGTCGGTCGCCGCGCCCTTGACGCCGCCTTCCTGCGCCGCCGCGACGCCGACCGTCGCGCCTGCGCCGGTCGCGAGGGCGAGCGGCGTGCAGCCGTTCAGCAGTACCGGCAGCGCTATCGCCGCGAGGAGGCCGAGATAATTTTTCATGGGTGTCACCTTAAATGTCAGAAAGCATTCCTGATGTGCTGCGGCAGCTTGCGGGGCGCCATGACCAGCGCATCGAACCGGGTCTCGAAGACAGTATATTGCGTATGTTTGGCGAGGTAAAGCTCGGCTGCGCGGCGCACGCGCGACTGGTTGATGCGGTGAATGGCCTCTGCAGCATCCTCATGCGTGCGGCGCAGCTTGACCTCGACAAAGGCGATGACGCCATAGCGCATCGCGATCAGGTCGATCTCGCCAAGATGCGTTTTATAGCGACGCGCAAGTATCCTGTAGCCCTTCAGCCGCAGGTAGAGAGCGCCAAGGGCCTCCGCCGCCATGCCCTTGTTGTGGCCGGTTTTCTCTTTTCGATTTGCCGTCATCTTTTCCCTTTCAGCAGCAGGGCGCGCTGATAGAGATCGCCCTTCTTGCGGCCTGATTGCGCGGCAACAAAACCCGCCGCGTCCTTCACGCCCATGCCTTCCGCGTCCATCATTTTCAAAAGCAGCGCATCGATCTTCTCGTCGGTCCAGGCGGCCGCGTCATCCGCGCCGGGCGCGCCGACGACGATGACGATTTCGCCCTTTGGCGGCCCCTCGGCTTCGTAATGCGCGGCAAGTTCAGCCAGCGGCCCGCGGCGGACCTCCTCGAATTTCTTGGTCAGTTCGCGTGCGACGGCCGCCTGCCGGTTGCCGAAAATTTCGGCCATATCCGCAAGGCTTTCGGCAAGACGCGGCGCCGTCTCGTAAAAGATTAGCGTGCAGGGAGCAGGCTTGACCTCTCCCAGCGCCGATTTGCGCGCCGCGCTTTTCGGCGGCAGGAAGCCCGCGAACATGAACCGGTCGCTCGGCAGGCCGGAGAGCACGAGCGCCGTCAGCGTCGCGCTCGCGCCCGGCGCGCAGGTGACATAGATCCCCGCCGCGACGGCCTCGTGCACCAGCTTGTAGCCCGGATCGGAAATCAGCGGCATCCCGGCATCCGAAATGAGCGCGATGCGGCTCCCTTCCTGCAGCATGCGTAGCAGTTTCGGGCGCATCTCGTCGGCATTGTGATCGTGATAGGGGATCTTGTCGGTCGACAGGCCATGATAGCTCGTGAGCTTGCCCGCCTCCCGCGTATCCTCGCAGGCGATGACATCGACTTTCCCTAATATCTCGACAGCGCGCGCCGTGATGTCGCCCATGTTGCCGATGGGTGTCGCGACGATATAAAGACCGCCGGCGAGGTCAGATTCCGTTTTTCGTGGCATGGGCGATGTCTATAATGTCAGGCCAGAGCTTCTTTCGGGCGAGCGCGCCCGGTCAACCGGAGTATATCGAAAAATGTTCAAGCACGTTCAGTTTTTATTCGCAGGCCTTCTCTGCCTGATGCTCTCCGCCTGCGGCGGGCCGGGCGGCCAGGTTTCCTCCGGCCCCAACATGACAAGCTTGGCGGTGGTCTCGAACGACCCCAACGCCATGCCCAATATCGGCTGGCAGAACCAGAGCGACCGCAAGGAACTGAACCAGGCCACCGCCGTACCGGCGCGCAAGGTGAAAGTCGCGATGCTGCTGCCGCTCACGGGCAAGCATGCCGATCTCGGCCAGTCGATGTGGAAGGCAGCCCAGATGGCGCTGTTCGATGTCGGCTCTGCGAATTTCGAAATGGTGCCGAAAGACACCCAGTCAACCTCAGCAGGCGCGTCGCAGGCGGCGCAGGAAGCCGCCAATGCCGGCGCGCAGATGTTCCTTGGCCCGATCTTCGCCGAAGATGTACGCGCGGTGAAACCGGTTTCCTCCGCCCGCAATATCCCGATGGTCGCCTTCACGACCGACTGGACGCTCGGCGGCGGCGATACCTATATCCTGGGCTTCCTCCCCTTCGCGCAGGTCGCCCGCGTCGCGCAATATGCGCAGACGCATGGCGCGGACCGCATTGCGGTATATGCGCCGACCACGCCCTATTGCGATGCCGTGATCGGCACGCTCGGCCGGACGGGTATCTCGCCGGTTGCGGTTGGCCGTTATTCGCCGCAGCAGGCGGATCTGTCCGCCCAGGTTGCAGCGTTTGCCGCATCCTCGAAGGACAAGTTCAACGCGTTGCTGCTGCCCGTCGGCGGGGAAGGTTTGCGCTCGCTGACTTCCGTCCTCAGCAGCAATGGCATCAACAGCCGCAATACCCGCTTCCTTGGCACGGGGCTGTGGGATGAATCCTCGCTTACCGGCGACCCGTCCCTCTATGGCGGCTGGTTCGCGGCGCCCGATCCTGCATCGCGCCGCGATTTCGAGCGTCGCTATAACGAAAACTACGGCGGCTCCCCGTTGCGCCTGTCTTCGCTCGCCTATGACGCAACCGCGCTTGCAGCCGTGCTGGCGCGCTCCGGCGGCGACGCGCCCTATAGCCGCGAACGCCTGCACAACCCGCGCGGCTTTGCCGGCATCGACGGCATCTTCCGCTTCCGCAACGACGGCCTGTCGGAGCGCGGGCTTGCCGTGCTTGAGATCCAGTCCGGCCGCGCGCGCGTGATCGACCCCGCGCCGACCGCTTTCCTTGCCGGCAGCTGATGAGCCTCGCCGCGATCCAGGAACGCATGAAGGCCGCCTGCGCCGATGCCAGGCGGCCTTTCTCGTCAGTCGAGCTCGTCGCAGTGAGCAAGACGCAGCCGGCGGATCGCGTTCAGGCCGTGCTCGATGCCGGCCAGCGCGTCTTCGGCGAAAACCGCGTGCAGGAAGCGCAGGAACGCTGGCAGCCGTTGCGCGAAAAATTCGGCGACCTTCGGCTTCACCTCATCGGCCACCTGCAAACCAACAAGGCAAAGGACGCGGTTGCGCTGTTTGACGTCATCGAAACCGTGGACAGCGAAAAGCTCGCATGCGCGCTCAAAAACGAGATGCAGAAACAAAACCGCCGCTTGCCCTGCTTCATCCAGGTCAATACCGGCGAGGAACCGCAGAAAGGCGGCGTCTCTCCCCGCGACCTCGAAAAACTTCTGCGCTTCTGCCGCGAAGAAGCCGCGCTCGATATATCGGGCCTCATGTGCATCCCCCCCGCGGACGAAATTCCCGACCCCCATTTCGCCCTCCTGCACAAGCTCGCGGCGGGATTCGGCCTCGCCGGGCTCAGCATGGGGATGAGCGCCGATTTCGATCGCGCGATTCGATACGGTGCCACCCAGATACGGGTTGGAAGCGCGCTTTTCGGCATTAGGGAAAATACATAATCCCTTTTACTTCAATATCTTAAAATTAAAACCGCGATTCCGGTAAATGGTTCTTGTCTTCGGCGAATGTCGTTGACATAATGCCCTCACTCAGCGATAAAAAGCACGAAACACGAGACCATAAATACTCACAAGGCACGAGCCACGGCCAACTGCGGATAAGGTTTAAAATTTCCGCGCGCGACGACGCCGAACAACATGTCGCAAGGTTGACCGCCATAAAAAGAAACTATTGGAGAGCACGCACATGGGCAAAATTGTCGGGATTGACCTCGGTACCACGAAATCCGCCATCGCGATTTACGAGAACGACCAGCCGAAAATCTACCAGAACACCAAAGGCAAGCGCACGACGCCGTCCTATGTCGCTCTGAAGAAAACCAAAGACAAGAAATCAGGCGAAGTCAGCCAGGAATGGATTGTCGGCGAAACCGCCAAGAACCAGGCGATCGTCAACCCGCTCTCGACGCTCTACGGCGTGAAGCGCCTTATCGGCCGCCGCTTCGACGATCCGGAAGTGAAGAAAATGGAAGCCCTCGCTTCCTACAAGATCGTGCCCGGCCCGAACGGCGACGCATGGGTCGAAGTCGACGGCCAGAAAATGGCGCCCGTCGAAATCTCCGCCAAAGTCCTGCGCGAGCTGAAAGAAGCCGTTGAAAAGCAGATCGGCGAGCCGGTCACCGAAGCGGTCATCACCGTTCCGGCCTACTTCAACGACGCGCAGCGCAAAGCGACGAAAGACGCTGGCAAGATCGCCGGCCTCGACGTCAAGCGCATCATCAACGAGCCGACCGCAGCTGCCCTTGCTTACGGCATGGACAAGCAAAAGAGCGGCAAGATCGCCGTTTACGACCTTGGCGGCGGCACGTTCGACGTCTCGATCCTCGACCTGTCGATGGATAAAGAGGGCAGCATGATCCGCGTCCTCGCGACCAACGGCGACACCTTCCTCGGCGGCGAAAACTTCGACGAGCGCATCTCGGAATTCCTAATCGCGAAAATCAACGAAGAACACGGCACCGACATCGACATCCACGACAAGGCGTCGAAAGCCGCCAACGCGACCGTGCTGCAGCGCATCCGCGAAGCCGCGGAAAAGGCGAAGATCGAACTGTCGTCACAGGACGTCGCCGAGATCAGCCTGCCCTTCCTGATGCAATCCGCGGAAGGCCCGGTCAACTTCACCTACAACATGAGCCGCAAGGAACTCGAGGGCCTGGTGCAGGACCTGATCGACAAAACCCTGCCACCGTTCCAGAAATCCCTCGCGGATGCCGGCCTGAAGCTTTCCGACATCGACGATGTGATCCTCGTCGGCGCGCAGACCCGCATGCCGAAAGTCGTCGAGACCGTGAAGAACTTCTACGGCAAGGAACCCCGCCGCGACGTGACCCCCGATGAAATCGTGGCGATGGGCGCTTCCGTCCAGGCCGCGATCCTGCAGGGCAACGTCGAAGACGTCCTCCTGCTCGACGTCATCCCGCTCTCGATCGGCATCCGCACCGCCGGCGACGTAATGTTCAAGGCGATCCCGCGTAACTCGACGATCCCGACCGAGTTCAAGGACACCTTCTCGACCAACCAGGACAACCAGCCCAACGTCGACATCCGCGTCTACCAGGGGGAGCGCGACGTTGCGTCCCAGAACAAGCTGCTCGGCAACTTCACGCTCGACGGCCTGCCGCCCGGCAAAGCCGGCACGGTTGAAGTCGAACTGACCCTCGCGATCGACGCCGACGGCGTCCTGAACGTCGAGGCGAAGAACGCGAAAACCGGCCGCGCGCAGAAGATCACCGTCAAGGCAAACGGCGGCCTGTCCGAACAGGAAGTCGCCCGCATGCTGAAAGACGCCGAAGCGAACGCCGAGAAGGACCGCATCTTCCGCGAATCCGTGACCGCGCTCGCGAATGCCGATTTCGAGCTGAAAGACGCTTCGCGCCACAAGGAGCAGGATTACTACAAGCAGGCTCCGGAAGAGCTGAAGCAGCAGTTCGAGGAAACGGTGAAGGACCTGACGACCGCGCGCGACAAGCGCGATGTCCAGCAGATCATCGAAAAGACCGAAAAGCTGAAGAACGTCCTGACCTCGATCGGCGAAGCTTTCGCCGGCGCGTCGACCGCGTCGGAAACCCCGGCAGCTCCCGAAGCGACCCCCGCGGCCGCAGCGGAAGACAAGCCGAAAACCCCGAAAGCGCCGACGCCGTAATCCGCGCGTCAGCCATGAAGAATAAAAAAGCCCCTGTCGCAAGACAGGGGCTTTTTTCAACATGGGTTCGGCATGCTATCGCAGCCCGAGTTCCCGCGCCTTCTTTTGCTGCGCTGCCTGCAGCTCGAGCGCGGCCACTTCCTTCTCGAGGTCGGCGATGCGGTTGCTGTTCGCGGGCGCTTGGGCGGCAAAATGCGTGCCGAGGTTCGGCGCGGTTTTCAGCGCTGGCGCGGGATCCTCTCCTTCCGCCCCTGCATGGCTGAAGGCGATCTCCGCCGCGCGGTTAAGGCGGATATCGCGGTTCAGGAGCGCAATGCCGCCGCGCAGCGCGCCCCAGGCGGCGGTCATGGCGAGCGCCGCCACGATAATCGGTCCCGACTTGGCGACGATGGCAAGCAGGCCGATCGTGGCCGCGCCGCCGCCGACCGTATAGGCCCAGCGTTTCAGCGTGTCGCGATAGCCGGTATCCTTGGCGACCGACTCTTGCGCCTCCTCCAGCGTTTCAGGATCGGAGGCGCCGGGTATGGCGGCAGCGACGCGCTTGAAAATTTCGGCCAGCTTTTTCATCAACTTCCTTCCGTGTGAATTAACCGCCGAAACCGAGGCGGCTTGTGATTGTTTTCGGCTTGTCCAGTTCCCGCGGCCCTTCCAACGCGCCTTTCAATTCGGCGATGCGCTCTTCGAGCGCCGCGATCCGCGCGGCGTCAACTGCAGGGTCATTGGTGTTCGCGGCCGGCTTGTTAAACGCCGCCTTCGCCTGTTTCGGCACGGGCGGCTTCCCGGCCGGCTTGCCGATCAGGCGCGCCGCGTCCTGATGCACCTCTAGCTCGGCGATCGCTTCGCGGTTCTTTGCGATGTCCTGGTCATAGCCGCTTTTCAGCATTTTCGTGATGCCGTAGCCCGCGAAGGCAACGACCGCGCCGAGGCCGAGCAGCGGGATATGCAGCGGCGTCACGATGAAGATGAAGGCGAGCCCGATCGCCCCGCCCAGGAAATTTCCGGAAACGCTCGCGATCTTGTCGCGCGCGGTCGTGTCCCTGTCGATCTGGCGGGTGAGGGTTTCAATGCTGGCACCCATCGCGCGGCTGGCTTCGCTATCGGGGGGCGGGTCCTTTTTGAAGAAACTCAAAATCGATCATCCTCTCTGATGTATTTAAGTACCTTATCTATACTATGAGCATTTTAGGAGAGGATTCCGTAACTGGCAAACTGAATCGCGTTAAGCCTGTCCAGCGCGTTCCCAATTATTCTAAATAACTAAGTATATTCAATACGATAAGAGGTGGGTGGGATCTGCATACACTCTCCAGAGACCATAAAAAAACCCGGCAATCTTGCCGGGTTCTTCGCTCGCGCTTCCCGAGCCTCTCCAAATCCTCTCAACTTTGACCTCAGTTTTCAAGGTTATTAGCGGTGACATTGCGTGGCGAACGGTGAAATCAGTTGGGGAGTCAGGGCGCTAACGCCCCAAAAAAACTTCAAAATCGTCGTTTGTGTTCAGCGAAACGTCACGCGCGTCACGCCGAAATAAAAGCGGCGCGTTGCACGCAAATCCCGGCGAATCACGCCTTATGGCAACGCCCTCTCAGCCTTCGTTAACCATTCCCTGATAGACAGAAGATGGGGGAGACTTCATGCCGGATTCAGACCAGAAGAAGAAATCACAAGAGACAATCACTTACCGCGTCTTCCACAGTCCCGTCTTCGTGGCGGCGACCGGCGTTTCCGTGATCATCATGGCGATGAGCCTTGATGCGATCAAGGACCAGATGTCGGGCGTGGCGCTTGCGGTCGCGGCGGCCGTGTTCGTGACCGTCATCACGCTCAACATGATCGTCACGGCCTCGATCAACAAGCTGCACAACCAGGATTATTTCGACCAGCGCCTCGAGGTGCTGAATAACATGATCCTTTCCAACAACCTCAACTGGCTCGTGAACCAGAAATATGTGTCGATGCTGGAGACGGGGTCCGACGAGGTCTGGGCGTTCGCGCCGGAGCTGACCTATTCCATCCAGCCGGGCACCGAAATTTTCCAGGCGGTCGAGGCGTCGCTTGCGCGCGGCTGCCGCTACAAGGTCTTCATGCCAAACAAGCCGGAAACGCACAAGATCCTGGCTGATTACCGCCGCCTTCATAAATTCAAGCCGGGGCAGGTCGAGTTCGTGCTGGTCGCGCATGAAGAATACGTCTTCCACACCATCATCTCGATCTACAACCCCCGCTCCGAGCATCCGAAGGCGATTGAATGGCTGCCCGTCGATAACCTCGTCGCCTGGGTCGAAATGGACCTGAAGCATTCCAACCGCATGGTCGGCATCGGCGAGGTGCTGCTGAAGCGCTATAACGTCAGCGCGGATGCGGCTGGCTACGTCAAGGAAATCCCGCGCGGCGCGGGCCAGGCCGTCGTCAGCATCGAATAGGAATCATCATGCTGTTCGCCTATCTGGTCTTTTATACTATGGCGATTTTCCACCTGCTGCATTTCTACAGCATGCTGCCGGAAACCATCCCGACGCGATTCAACACAGACGGCGTGACCGTGGCGAGCCTGACGAAACAGCAATTCGCGCTGTTCCATATCGGCTTCGTGGTCTTCATGAGCGGAATTTTTGCGGCCATGGCGCGCTTCATCCGCGGGCTGCCGCCGAAATACATCAACATTCCGAACAAGAATTACTGGCTCGCGAAGGAGCGCCGCGCCGAAACGATGCACAGTCTTTATGTCGATATCTGCTGGATGGGCCTCATCGTCGGGGCTTTCGTCGTCGTGCTCGATCATAACCTCATGAACGCCGCGCTCCGCAATGCGCGCGGGATAGCTCCCGAGACGCTGCAGACCCTTATCACCTGGCTGGCGGGGGGCGTCGGGCTTTTCATGGCCCGGTTGCTGCTGAAATTCCGCAAGCCCGGCGGGGCAAAATAGCCTAATCCGCGTATTTGATGCCGCAGCCATAGGATTTTGTCGTCGCAACCGCAACGGGCTTGCCGGCCATCACCGCTTCAACGGCGTCATGCACATAGTTGGTCGCGCCCTTGATGTCTTCCTGGTCGGGCGACGCCTTGTCATCGATCGCCCCCTCATAGACGAGCGTGCCGGACTTGTCGATCACGGCCATGGTCGGCGTGGTCGTCGCGCCGTAGAGGCGGCCAACTTCGCCCTTTTCGTCGATGAGAATCTCGGTCGGCGCGGCGCCTGCATTCTTGGCGGTCGCCAGCGCATCGGCGGGCGCTTCATGCCCTTGCTTGTCGGGCGCGGAGGAGTTGATGGTCAGCCAGACGACGTCCTTGCCGGTGTATTCCTTTTGCAGCGCCTGCATGTTGCCCGATTCATAGTGCTTTTTTACGAAGGGGCAGCCCTTGTTGTGCCATTCCAGCACGACGATCTTCCCGGCATAATCGGCAAGCGACGCCGTGCCGCCATCGGCAGCTGGCAGCGTGAAGCCGGGCGCAGGCTTGCCGATCTCAGCCGCGGCGAAGGCGGGGCCCTGGAAAGCGAAAAGGGCAAGGGCGGCAACGGTGAGGATCTTGAACATGGCGGGGCTCCTATGGGCGGGACAGGTTTTTACGACATCCAAGATAACGCACGGCTGAAATCCGTCAATCCTGCGGCGTTTATGGCAATGAGCTGGCTATAGCGGCGAATTAATGCCCAAGCTATCCTGTTTCACCTTCGCGGAGAAAAACATGATCACCACCGCCTTTATCGGCCTTGGCAATATGGGCGCGCCCATGGCGCAGAACCTGCTGATTGCGGGCGAAAAGCTGAATGTCTTCGACCTCGTTCCCGCAGCAGTCGGGAAGCTCGCTGCCGCAGGCGCAACCGCCTGCGATTCCCTCCGCGCGGCGGTCACCGGCGTGGATGCGATCATCACCATGCTGCCCGCAACGGAACACAGCCGCCAGGCCTATCTGGGAGATGACGGCATACTGGCCTACGCAAAACGCGACGCGCTGCTGATCGATTGCAGCACGATTAATGCCGGCGCTGCGAAAGAGATCGCCGCGGCGGCAAGGGAGAAGGGCTTCACGATGCTGGACGCGCCGGTCTCGGGCGGCACGGCGGGGGCTGAGCGCGGCACGCTCACTTTTATCGTCGGGGGCGACGCCGATACGCTTGCCCGCGCGCGGCCGCTGCTCGAAAAAATGGGGAAAAACATATTTCATGCCGGCGGCAACGGCGCGGGGCAGATGGCCAAGATCTGCAATAACATGCTGCTTGCGATCCTTATGATTGGCACCTCCGAAGCGTTGGCGCTCGGCGCGGCGAACGGTCTTGACCCCGCGGTGCTGTCCGAAATCATCGCAAAAAGTTCGGGCCGCAATTGGGTGACGGAAGTCTACAACCCCTGGCCGGGCGTCATGGCTAATGTGCCGGCTGCGCGCGACTACACGGGCGGTTTCGGCACGGACCTGATGCTTAAGGATCTCGGCCTCGCGACGGAGGCGGCGGTTGGCGCGGCAACGCCGCTCGGCACGCAGGCGCGGGACATCTATGCCGCCTGGAGCGCGGCCGGCAACGGCAGGCGCGATTTCTCCAGCGTCCTTGAGTTTATCCGCAAGGGATAGCCGCTACTTCTGGCGGTTCTGAAGCGCCCGCCATCTGCGTTTCTCGGGCGTGTCATCAGCCTCGGCCGCATCGCCGTCTTTTTTGTCGCGATGCGCACGCAGCCTTTCGCGGCGATCCTGCAGCTGCTCCTTCTTATCGGCCACAGCATCCTTGATCTCCGCGCGCTTTTCGCCGATTTCCGCCCTGCGCTCCTGCAGCTGCTCTTTGCGGTCGGCTATGGCGGCTTTACGCTCCTCAACCTGCTGCTGCATGGTCTCGCGGCGCTCCTCCATTTTCCCAGCACGCTGCCCGATCGCTTCCTTGCCTGCCGCCGCCGCAGGGGTTGCCGCCTGCCCGCCGCCGGCATATTGCTGGCGCAGCTGCTCTATTTTCTGCTGGCGCTCGTCAAGCATGCCGCGCCGCTCGCCGCGTTTTTCAAATTTTTCTTCGCGCTGCTCGAGGCGCTGTTCCCTCCCGCCCTTGAACTTGTCGCGCCACTGGTCGATTTTCTGCTGGCGCTTTCCCGGTTCTCCGCCGCGGCGCTGTTGCAGACGCTCCGCCGCGCGGGCGCGGAATTTCTCGCGCATCGCGACCTGACGCGGCTGCATCTTTGCGATGCGTGCCGGCATTTCCGCCTGGCGGGCGAGGGTCAGCACGCCGAGCATGCGCGGCAGGCGCTCCTTCTTCCAGGCGTCGGGACGCAGGGGAGCGGCGCCGCGGCGCTGAACGAGCGTGCCCTGCCCCTGCGCGAGCCGCGCCGTCGCGCCGCCGCCCGACACATCGACCGCGCCTTCCTGCACGTAAACATCGACGCTGCCATCGGCGTCCGGCGCAACCATCAGGTCGGTGCCGCGAATGCCGATCGTGCCGGCCACGCTGGTGATCGTGACATCCGGATTGGCTTTTTTGGCGACGAGACCGCTGATGTAATGGAAGCCCCCTTCCAGCGCCGAATAGCGCGCCTTGTTGTCCGTGTTGTCGTCCGGGTTGAAGACATATTCATCGACGCGGAATTTCGTGTTCTCCGACAGCGTCCATTCGGTGTTGTCGGCGAGCAGGATGAACAGCCGCGATTTGGGGCCAGTCGTGATGAGGTCCCCCAGCTCGACCGTATCCTCGATCTTGACCGGCATGCCGGCCGCGCTGCCGCGCGCGATCGAGGCTTGCCCCTCCACCTCCACCACGGTGCCGATGGCTTCCGCCTGCGCGAGCGCGGGGAACAGCAGCCAGGCAAGTGTGAAAATCCGGTAAAAACAACGCGTCATCATGTGGCACCTGTTTGAAAGAGGCGGAGGATACATTTATTACAGGCTGCGCGGCTGGCCCCCTGCGTGCAAAAGGGGAGTTATTTCAACGGCATTTGCATCAAATTGTCACGATTTCATGGCCCGGCTGAAAGCCTTTCCATCGAACTCCCCTTCCCATTTCGACATAACGATGGCGGCGACGCCGTTGCCAATGAGGTTGGTGATGGCGCGCGCCTCCGACATGAAGCGGTCGACGCCGAGGATGAGGGCAAGCCCCGCGACCGGCACATCCGGCACGACGGCAAGGGTGGCCGCGAGCGTGATGAACCCGGCGCCGGTCACACCGGATGCGCCCTTTGACGTCACGAGCGCGACGCCGAGGATCGCTGCCTGCTGCGCGATGGTGAGATCGATATTGAGGGCCTGCGCGACGAACAGCGTGGCGAGCGTCAGGTAGATATTCGTGCCGTCGAGGTTGAAGGAATAGCCGGCCGGAACCACCAGCCCGACGATGCCGCGTGCGCAGCCCGCCGCCTCCAGCTTGCGCATGACCGGCACCAATACGCTTTCCGATGAAGAGGTGCCGAGCACGATCAGCAGCTCTTCGCGGATATAGCGCAGGAACGCCCAGAGGCTGAACCCCGCCAGCCGCGCGATGCTGCCGAGTACCAGCGCGACGAAGAGGATGCAGGTCGCGTAAAACACCGCCATAAGCGCAAACAGGTTGCCGAGCGATTCCGCGCCATATTTGCCGATGGTGAAGGCCATGGCCGCGCCCGCGCCAACCGGTGCCAGTTTCATGATGACGTTCATCATCGAAAAAAAGATGTGCGAGGCTTGTTCGATGAATTCATGCACGGCGGCGCCCTTCGCTCCCATGCGGTTCAGGGCATAGCCGAACAGGATCGCGACCAGCAGCACCTGCAGCAGGTCCCCGCTGCCCGTGAAGGCGTCGGTGAATGTTTTCGGGATGATATGGAGCAGGAAGCTTTCCACGCTTTGTTCCCCCGCCTGCTTCGCATAGCTTGCGACGGCATCCGCCTTGAGGTCAGCAGGGTCGGCGTTGAAGCCCGCCCCCGGTTTCAGCACATTGCCCATGACGAGGCCGATGACGAGCGCAATCGTGGACACGACCTCGAAATAAAGCAGCGCCTTCACCCCGACCCGGCCGACCTTTTTCATGTCGCCCGCCGCGGTGATGCCGAGCACGATGGTGCAGAAGACGATCGGGCCGATCAGCATCTTGATGAGGGAGATAAAGCCGTCCGCAAGCGGCTTCATGCGCGCGCCGATATCCGGCTGGAAGTGGCCTAGCAGCCCGCCGACGAGGATTGCGAGCAGCACCCAGAAATAAAGATGGTGGTGGAGCGGTTTTTTCTTCATCGAGGCCCTTCCACGCCAGCATAGCAGGCGGGTAGGCAAAGTAAATCTTGCCATAACCATTAACAAAGACCGCCTTGCTGGCGGCAGGCTTATCTGCGAGAGTCGCCTTCAAGTCCATAACACCAGGTAACACACCCCCGCGGGCGCGAAGCCGCCTGCCGAAAGGCAATGTCATGACCGATCTCCGCCAGAAATACCCGCTGCTCCGCAAATTCCTCGAGGAGCGCGAGAGCGAGGATGTGCAGGAGATGATCGGCCCGCGCCCCGCGCATCTGACGCGCTTCCAGGAACAGTCCTTCGCCCTGATCGACCGCGACGGCGTCGGCACCCCGGCGGAGAAGCAGGCGGCGATGATCTGCGCCGCGCTCGTGATCGAGCCCGTCTCGATGTATTACGATATCACCCGGCTGGTGATGAATTACGGCGTCGAGATGGAATATGCGATCGAGCCGCTGCTGGGCGCGCGGCCCGGCCAGGCGCTGCCGCCCATCGTGGCGCAGGCGCGCGCGGCGGCCGGCGCGGTGCTCATGGAAAACATGGCGCAGTCGGTCGCGGCAAATGACAAACTGGGCGCGACGGCAGCTGACCTGCTGGCGGTCGCAAGGCAGTCTTTCAGTCAGGATGAAGCCTCCTTCGGCCAGATCGAGGGCTCCCCGCTTGCGGCCCGCTACCTGGCCGCGAAGGAAAACCTGTTCGCGCGGCTGGAAGCGAAGATCGAGGCGGAAAATCCGGCGCCGAAAAAAAAGCCTAAGGGCCGAAGCTTCGACCTCTAGGCGCTACTTGCCCTTCAGCACTTCTTCCTGCATGTCGCGCAACTCCTGCGGCACGTCCGGGTTTTTCATGAGCAGCGTAAATTTTTCCTCCATGACCGCGGTATGGGCCGGGTCCATGCTGTCGAGGAACTTATAGAACGCGCCGCCGAGCGCATCGATATCGGCGGATTGGGACGATTGCATCATGTGTTTGTATTGCGTCACCGCGAAGCCGAAGGTTTGTTCCCGCTTCGCCCATTTGTCGCGATCCGACCCGGCCAGGAGGAAGTTGACGGTATCAGACAGCATATAGGAATAAGCTTCCTTCGGCAGGTTGGTGTACTGGATGATCGCATCCGTTAGGCAGGCGCAGACGCCGCACAGCACCGCATATTGCTCCCAGGGCAGCGCGCCGGTCAGGCCGGACTTCTTGAACATGTCGTCGCAGGCGATAATCACCACGAGCGTCGCGTCGCTGGAGAGACCGGCGAGGAAATCCGCCTCCCCGGATGGCGGGGCATTGCGGGTGTTCAGGTAGTTGCGCAGCTGTTCGGCCCGCTTCATCTGCAGGGCCGTCGCCTTGTTCTTGTCGCTCTGGGTCATATTATTTCCCGCCATTTTATTGCGGATATCAGGCTAATCGCCGCTCCTCATCCGGTCAAGGCGGATTGACGTGGCTTCCGGCGCGCCTATGATAACAGCATATGACACAGACACCGAAAAAACAGCACAAGCCGGCAGCGTCCGGCCCGGGTCCCTTGCGCTTTGATTTCAACAAGGCGGCAAAGAAGGCCTTGCGCGACCATCCCGAGCTGCGCGGGCGGCAGATGTTCATCCATGCCGGGCGCGACGACGCAGCGCCGTTTGTCGAGAAGTTGCTGCTAAAGGGCGTGGATGACGAGGATATCGAGGATCTGGAAAAAACCATCCGCACCGCAAAGCGGCTGAAGACGTCCTTTCACCAGGCCGTCACGCGGGAGCGCGGCAAGCCAGTCGGCGTGCTGGTGTTCCATCCCGACCGCCACCCGGTCTTCGGCGTGACAAGCGGCGCGGCCGATGACGCCGGCACTTTCGATCACGAGCTTGGCCATGCGCTGACGCCGGACCTGCAAGGGACACCGGCCGAGAATATGGCTGACGCCTTCGCTGCCTTGCGCCATTTCGAGCGGTTCGAGGATGCGACGGCGCATATCCGGTACGCGGCCTGGAAGCGCGCCGCGATCAGCATGCTGACGGGCACGACGTCGCACCTGACGACATTCACGCTGGATAAAATCGTCATCGACGCGCAGGCCGCGAATTTTTCTACCCTGTCGCCCGCGGATGCAAAGGCAATCGCCGCGGATTACGCGAGAAAATGCACCCCTTCCCCGAAGCGCCTTGCAAAGCTCGCGCATGATTTTGCGCCGCTGAAGAAAATGCCGGTGACGGACGCGATGGAAAAGCTGGCCGCGATAACCCTGAAGGCGAAAACGAGTTCGGACACTTTTTACCTCGGCGCGCGGGTGCTGACGCAGGCACTCGCCGAACCGGATCTGCGGCTGGATGGCCGCCGCGTGAAACTGGCCGGGCCGGAACGGGACGCGATTCGCGGCAGGCTGACGGCGCGGATCGAAAAGCTCCCGAAAAAGCATCCTTTGCGCAAGCTGGGACCCAACTGGCGTAGTTATGACTAAAGTATGCGGTACAATAGTATTTCCCTAATCTCTATTTGACTCCGTTTCGCGAGAGGCATAGCGTCAGCCATATTTTCAAGGCGCTATCGCAACAGCAGAACCGCCATGGGCAACACCAAAACGACCGCACGCAAGAAGCTTGCAAAGACCTTCGCAGCCTATGCCCTGACCGGCGCGGCGCTGCTGGGCGGCGGCTTTGCGCTGCAAAGCGGCGTCAACGCCCTGCAGCATGAGCCCGCTGCGGTGACTCAATCCGTGACCGAGGCGCTGGCGCAAACGCCCGCTCAGGCGCGATTGGCGGAGGCGCCGCAGGGCGATGGTCATCCTGTCCTCGTCATCCCCGGATTTTTCGGCAACGACCTTCATACCGCGCTGCTGCAGTCGCGCCTGCGCGACCACGGCTATGCTGTGTATGGCTGGGATGGCGGCATGAATATGGGCCCGAGCGAGGACAAGGCCAGGCATCTTGAAAAGCATCTGGCCGCGATCTTTGCGGCAAACGGCAATCGTAAGGTCTCGCTGGTCGGCTATAGCCTGGGCGGCGTCTATGCGCGGGAGCTTGCGCGCCGCCATCCGGAATATGTGCGCGACGTCATCACGCTGGGCGCGCCTTTCGGACAGCGCACCGCCATGGGCGCCGTCGAGGAGCGCGTGGCGGAAATCCAGAAATTCTACGGGACGGCCGCAACCGATCCGCGCGACGCACCTCCGGTGCCGACTGTTTCCCTGTTTTCGACGCGCGACTGGATCGCCGGCTGGCGGGAGGCGCTGAACAAGCCCGCGCCGAACGCCCATAATATCCGCGTCGCCGAGGGACATGCCGCAATGCCGTTCAGTGCGGATGTGGCCGCGCTGGTCCTGCGGCAGCTTGCGCAAAACGGGGATCACTGGCAGCCTCTAGAGACCGGGCCGGGCCGGCCGCGCGGTTTCGCCGAAACGCCGAAGCCGCAACCCGCCAAGCCCGGCGCGTAGGGCTGGCTTTTTTCCGGGGGCTTCGTTTGGGCGGCCGCATTTTCATGGCGCTGTTTGCGCTGCCATTTATCGCGACAGGCATCTGGGCGGCCTGGTCGATCACGAATTCCATTCTCGACTGGCAGGCGATGCAGGGCTGGCAACCCGTGCAGGCGACCGTGACGCGCGGCGGCGTCGATGATAACTGGGACGGCGAAACCACGACGTACCGCGCCTATGCGGATTATTCCTATTCCTTCAATGGTCAGCGCTATACGGCGCAGCGCATCGGCATCGAGAAAATGGGCGGCGATAATATCGGCGATTACCAGCAGGACTGGGGCGCGCGACTTGCGGCGGCTGCCCGCAGCGGCGCAAGCCTCACCGCCTATGTCGATCCTGCCGATCCCGTGCAAGCGGTTCTCGACCGCGAGCTGCGCTGGGGGCTGGTTGCGTTTAAGGCAGTGTTCTTCCTTGTCTTCGGCGGCGCGGGCGCGGCGATGCTGGCGGGAGCCGTCTACTCGCCGAAGATACGCATGCCGGAGGGTGATGTCCGGGAGCAGCCATGGCTCGCCAATCCGCATTGGCAGAGCGCGGAAATTCTGTCGAATTCGAAAGGCAGCATGTATTTCGCCACCTTCTTCGCCTTTATGTGGAACGGCATTTCGGCCCCGCTGCCCTTCGTCATCTGGCATGAATTTGTCGAAAAGAAGAACCCGGCCGCAGTGATCGGCTTGCTGTTTCCGCTAGTCGGCATCGGGTTGGCGGTCTGGGCGGTGCAGCGCATCCGAGAATGGAAACGTTTCGGACATGCGCCGGTGACACTGGACCCCTTCCCCGCTGCCATCGGCGGGCAGGCTGGCGGGTTTATCGATATCAACCTTCCTTATGATTCTGCGCATACATTTTTTGTCACCCTGTCCTGCATCCGCAGCGTCTATGTCCGGAGCGGAAAGAACAGCTCGCGCCGCGAGACCGTGAACTGGAGCGCGGATACGGTCGCCTATGCCGAGCCCGGAAACAGCGGCACCCGCCTGCAGTTCCGCTTCGATGTCCCGGCAGGCCTGCCGCCATCGGATGTCCGAAAGTCGCGTGATGATTACAACCTGTGGCGGCTTTCCCTCCGGGCCGCGCTGCCGGGCGCGGATATTGACCGCGACTACGAGATCCCGGCCTATCCCTCCACGCGCAAGTCGCATGTGCCGGACCGTGTCGTCGCAGCGGGCGCGGCGGAAATGGCCCGCGTGGCGGAGCGCGAAGTGCGCGCGGATATCCGGCTTGAGGGGGAGGATATGTTCTATCCCATGGGCCGCCATTTGTTATCGTCTTTCATCGGCATCCTGTTCGGCGGTTTCTTTGCCGCGACAGGTGCCTTCCTGGCGGTGGCAAAAGGAGAATGGTTCGGCGGCGCGATATTCGGCGGTATCGGCTCGCTCATTTTGCTGGGCTGTCTGTACGCCTGCGGAAATTCGCTGCGCGTCAAACGCGATTCACTGGGATCGGGCATCGAGACCACGCGCTGCCTTTTCGGTATCCCCGTCAGGCGGCGCTATGCAGCGATTGACGACATCGTGGCGCTGGACCGCGACAGCACAAGCAGCACGGGCAGCGGGGGGCGGCAGGTGAAATACTACCGCGTTTTCGCGCGACTACGGAACGGCGGCGAGATCACCCTCGGCGAAAGTTTTCAGGGCGAAGCGGCAGCGGATGCGGCGACAATCTTTGTAAAACAGCAACTTCAGCTGCGCCTGTAACGGATTCACGCGGGCGGCGTTTGGATGTATCATTCAGAGCGGGCCCGCAATTCACGAAAGGGAGCCGATGCATAACTTTTCCGAACTCCTGATCGTGCTGGGCGTGGCGGGTCTCACGGTGCCGCTCCTCCATCGTCTCA
The DNA here is from genome assembly GCA_035626855.1 of Patescibacteria group bacterium. Lineage (GTDB taxonomy): Bacteria > Pseudomonadota > Alphaproteobacteria > Micavibrionales > UBA2020 > JAPWJZ01. The sequence continues at coordinate 12,709 of DASPMW010000086.1, read as the reverse complement.
GGATTTCCCCGGTGCTCGGCTATCTGCTCTGCGGCATCCTGCTCGCGCCGAAAGGGCCGTTTTTCTGGGCGGAGCAGGCGGGCTCCCATGCTGCAAGCGTCGCTGCCGATGCTTTTACGGGAAGCGACGCGCTCGAAAATTTCGGCGAGCTTGGGATCGTCATCCTCATGTTCACGATTGGACTGAAACTTTCCCTGAACGAATTGTGGAAGATGCGCCATGCGGTGATCGGCCTGGGCGGCGCACAGGTGCTGGTGACGGGCGCGGTGATTTACGCCGTGGCGCGCGCCTTCGGCAACGGAATAGAAGTATCGCTGCTGATGGGCGCGAGTCTTGCCCTGTCGTCCACGGCCGTCGTCATGCAGTTGCTGGAGGAAAAACGCAACGAGGGATCGGCGATCGGCAAGCTCAGTTTCTCGATCCTCCTTATGCAGGACCTGATGGTCGTCCCCATCCTCGCGCTCGTCGCGGCGCTGTCGGACAAGGGGGAGGAGCCGCTCGCCTATATGCTTGGAAAAGCAATCCTGATCGCGGCCGCCGCCATCAGCGTCATCTATGTCGTGGGCATGCGCATTCTGCCGCCGCTCCTCCACTGGCTGAACCCGCGCAAGCGCCGCGACTGGCTGATGTCGTTCGTGCTGTTCGTACTGATCGGGACGGCCATGTTGACCGAGGCTGCAGGATTGTCGGCGGCACTGGGCGCGTTCCTCGCCGGCCTGCTGCTGGCCGAGACGAGTTACCGCAAGGAGATTGAAACGATTATCTCGCCTGTCAAAAGCATTTTGATGGGCGTCTTTTTCCTTTCGGTCGGGCTAATGTTCGACCTGCGCCTGCTCGCCGTGAACGCGCTGTGGCTCACCGCCTCCGTCATCGGCCTCGGCGCGCTGAAGGCGGGCATTCTCTACCTGCTTGCGCGCGGTTTCGGCACGCAAAAGCGCGTCGCGGCTGAAACCGCGATCATGCTGGGACAGGCGGGGGAATTTTCCTTCGTGATCCTGACTCTCGCCCTGTCAGCCGACCTTATGCCGGCGAAGGATGCGCAGTTCTTCATGCTGGTGACGGCGCTCTCGATGTTCGTGACACCAGTCGTCACCGCGCTCGCGCCGGGCTTTCTGAAATTCGTAAGGCGCCGCTGATCAAAGGTTGCTGCGGATGCTTTCGACCGTGCCGGGAGACATGTCTTTCATCTGCTCGGCCAGCGCTTTCAGCCGCTTGAAGGAAGTCGGCAGGCAGTTATCGGGCACGTCCCGCGCTTGCTCGACGATGAGCGCGGCCAATTCCCCGAACATCAGCACGGGCAGATGAGTCTTCCTCATCATTTCATCATGGCGCTTGCCGGTGATGATCTCGCCATGGTTGTCATGCGTCACGATCTCGCAGCCGATTTTCTGAAACAGCGCGATCACGGCGTCGCTTTCCGCGCAGGTGCGCGTGACGACGCAGGAGCGGTTGGTGACAGGGCTCTGCGGGCCGAACATGGGGTGAATACCGGTCACGCGCTCGCTATGCGCGGCGCAGGCCTCGTTCGGCAGGTGCTGGACGGAGCAGAGATTGACGAGATGCTTGCCCGCATGTTGCGCAGCCACATCGGCAAAGGCCGAAAACGGCACCGCGATCAGCACCGTATCCGCGTCCTCCGAAACCTCGGCATGGGGCGCCAGTTCCTTTTCAAGGAAGGTGCCGAAAACGCCGCGGCCGATGATGGAGATTTTCATGGTAATACCCTGTCTTTGCGCGGGAGAGTATATACGGTAAAGCGCCGCGCGGTCACCTTGAAAATGCCCCGGCTGCCGTTATATCAAGGCCTGACAACTATCCCGGTGCCCCATGATTCCCGTATCGATCCTCGATCTTTGCCCCGTTTCGGACGGCCAGACGGCCGCGCGGTCCTTTCGCAACAGCCTCGAACTCGCGCAGCTGGCGGAGCGCGCGGGCTATACCCGCTTCTGGCTCGCGGAGCACCACAATATGCCGGGCATTGCGAGCGCCGCGACGGCGGTCGTCATCGGCCATATCGCCGGCGGCACGAAAAAGATCCGCGTCGGCTCGGGCGGCATCATGCTGCCTAACCATTCGCCGCTGGTGGTCGCCGAGCAGTTCGGCACGCTGGAATCCCTCTATCCCGGCCGCATCGACCTTGGCCTTGGACGCGCGCCCGGCACCGACCCACTGACGAGCCAGGCGCTGCGCCGCGATATCATGGCGGCGGGCGAGCGTTTTCCGCAGGATGTGCAGGAGCTGCAGATCTTGTTCGACGACGTCGCACCCGGACAGAAAATCTGCGCCGTGCCGGGCGCGGGACTGCATGTGCCGCTCTGGATGCTTGGCTCCTCGACCTTCGGCGCGCAGCTGGCAGCCGCTCTGGGCCTGCCCTATGCCTTCGCCAGCCATTTCGCACCCGACGCGCTGGAGGCGGCGCTGCATGTGTATCGCAGCCAGTTCCGCCCCTCGGCGCAGCTGGAGAAGCCTTATTTCATGCTGACCGTGAATGTGCTCGCGGCCGATACGGAGGAGGAGGCAAAATTCCACTTCACCTCCCACCAGCAGTCCTTCATCAACCTGCGACGCGGCCGGCCGGCGCAGCTGCCTGCGCCGATCGATGATATCGAGTCCTACTGGTCGCCGGCCGAGAAGGCGATGGTGCAGCATGCGCTGCAATACGCCTTTGTCGGCACGCCGGCGCAGGTTGAAAAGGGGCTGGCCCCGCTCATCGAGCGCATCCGCCCGGACGAGGTGATGCTGACGGGCCATGTTTATGACCATGCCGCGCGCCTGAAATCCTTCGAACTTGCGGCCGAGCTCCCCCTGTTCAGCCGCGCCGCCGCCTGCTAATAATCGCTATACGCTTTTATCGCAGGGAGAATTCGCATGTCCGGTCATATCAAGACTGCCGTCGATGCCGGCATCCTTACCATCCGCATGGATCGCGCCGAGAAGAAAAACGCGCTGACCGGCGAGATGTATCAGGCGATGGCAGATGCGCTGGAGGCTGCCGAGAAAAATCCCGAGGTGCGTGTGATCGTGATCGCGGGCACGGGCGACAGCTTCTGCGCTGGTAACGACCTGCAGGATTTCCTCAAAAATCCCCCCGATGAAAAAAACAGCCCCGTGCTTAATTTCCTGCGCGCGCTGTCGGAATCGAAACTGCCGGTCGTGGCGGCTGTGAACGGTACGGCGGTCGGCATCGGCGTCACGATGCTGCTGCATTGCGACTTCGTTTATATCGCTGACAACGCGCTGCTGTCGCTGCCCTTTGTCGATCTTGGCCTCGTGCCCGAAGCGGGCGCAAGCCTGTTGCTGCCGAAGCTCGCCGGTCACCAGAAGGCCGCGGAACTGCTGATGCTGGGCGAGCCCTTTACCGCCCAGGAGGCGAAGGATATGGGTCTCGCGACCGCCGTCATCGCACCCGCCGATCTCGAAAAAACCGTGCTGAAAACCGCGCAGAAGCTGGCCGCGAAGCCGCGCGACGCGCTGCGTCATACCAAATCGCTGCTGCGCCGCGATTTTGAATCAGTCGCCGACCGCATTGCGGCGGAGGCGAAAATCTTCAAGCAGTGCCTGGCTTCCGCCGACGCGCAGGAGGCGCTGACGGCCTTCAAGGAAAAACGTAAACCTAAATTTAAGTAGGCTCCGCCATGTCATTCCTGGAACGGCTTGGCGTTGCGCTGCCGATCATTCAGGCACCTATGGCCGGGGTGTCGACGCCCGCGATGGCTGCGGCTGTGACGAATGCCGGTGCGCTCGGCTCCATCGCTGTGGGGGCGGCGGATGCGGCCGGCGCGACGGATATGATCCGCGCGTTGCAAACGCTCACGCCCGGCAGTTTTAATGTGAATGTCTTCGTCCATGCCGCGCCCCGCCGTGATGCCGCGCGGGAACGCGCTTGGCTGGAGAAAATGGCGCCATTGTTCGCGGGGTTTGGCGCTGCGCCGCCCACCGAACTCCGCACAATTTACAAAAGCTTCGCAGAAGATGACGACATGCTGGCCGCGCTGGTGACGGCACGGCCGCGGGTCGTCAGCTTTCATTTTGGGCTGCCCGACCGGACGCGCATCGCCGCACTGAAGGCGGCCGGCTGCATCCTTCTTTCAACTGCCACGAATCTCGCGGAAGCAGAGGCTGCGCGTGACGCAGGCATTGATGCCGTAGTCGCGCAGGGATATGAAGCGGGCGGCCATCGCGGCGTGTTCGATCCTTCGGCGCCGGATGATCGTCTTGGCACGCTCTCCCTGACGCGGCTGCTGGTGCTGGGATCCGGCCTGCCCGTCATTGCGGCGGGCGGCATCATGGATGGCGCGGGTGTTTCGGCGGCGCTGGCCCTGGGCGCAGCGGCGGGACAGCTCGGCACCGCCTTTATCGCCTGCCCCGAAAGCGGCGCGGATGACGCCTACCGGCAGGCGCTGCAGGGTCCCGGCGCCGCGCATACCGCCATGACGCGCGCGATTTCCGGTCGGCCCGCGCGCTGCCTCCCCAACCGTTTTACGGCTTGGGGCGGAGCGGTGGAGGATGCGGAAATTCCCGATTATCCCGTTGCCTATGACGCGGGCAAGGCCCTTCACGCAGCCGCCAGGGCATCCGGCGAAAGCGGCTTCGGCGCGAAATGGGCGGGTCAGGGCGCGCCGCTTGCAAGGACCCTGCGCGCCGCAGCGCTTGTTGCGAGGATTGCTTCTGAAATGCGTGGCTAGGAGGACGGCACAGGCTTGCGCTGGAACCGCGCGGTGCCGGGCGCGGTCAATAGCTTGCCCACCGCCGGATGGGATTTCCATTGGTTGAAATCGGCGCCGGGGGAATAGAAGACAGGACTCGCGAGCTGTCCACGCTCCGGCAGCGTTTCGACCAATAGTTGGGCATCGGGATAGGCTTTCACATAGGCCGCCGCTTCCTGCCAGTGTTGCGACATCCACTTGATCACCGGTGTCGCAAAGAGGTCATTCACGAGCGCCGGTCCGCTCAGGAACCGGCCTTCCGGCCCCGGGGTGGTGGCGAGCGTGGCGAGCGCCGAAACGGCAGGCGCTCCAGCGACGACCGTCATTTCCTGCACGGCCGCGTTGAACTGGGAGGTCATATGCGTCTGGCTATCCTCGATCGCCGCTTTCATGCGCTGCGGTGCTGTCAATTGATTTGCCTCCGGCACCTGCCCCTTGCCGAAGACCGCCAGCGCTTCCTGTTTCTGCCAGCTGAGCAGCGAGACATCGCCCCTTGCCCGCAATTCCGCCTTGATTGCGGTGCGCAGCTTGCTGTCATGCGCGGTCGCCGCCACGGCATCGATGAATTCCTGCAGGTCCTCAATGGCCGCGAATTGCGCGCCCTGCTCCTGCAGGGCCTGCTTGGCCTCCGCTTTTTTGCGCTCCTCGGTATCCGATACCGCGTTGACCGTGACCTCGCCCTTGTAAAGCTGAACGACAAGGCGCAAGTCCGGGAATTGTCGGCGCATCCGGTCAATATGTCCGTGAGCGCCGGCATAGGACTGGAGGCGCGATACGACGGATGAATTGAAAAGTTTTTTGACATCACGGCCGGTCAGCTTTCCCGTGGCGCTTTTGCGCAAGTTTTCGAGCGCGCCCTCGGCAAATTCGAAGGGCACATCCTTCAGCGACTTGAGGTCGCCCGTCGCCATGCGCTCGCGCAACCGCTCGACCTCGGCCGCGAGCACGCGGTCGACCGTGATCTCGCCCGTCGGCAATTCTTTGTGGAGCCGCAGCGCTTCGTTTTTCTGCCAATTGAGGTTGGTCTTGGGCGCGTTGTACAGAAACTGCTGGATTTCGCGCCGCGCGGCGGCATCGTCACGATAAGGCGCCACGCGCGCGCGGAATTCGTCGAGCGTGCCGTCGAGCAGGCTCTGGCGGAAAGCCGCGTCTTTTACATCTGTGACCGACGTCATGAAATCCCTCGATTATTATGTATAATCTAAAAACCGGGGAAATTCAATATCAATTAAGCGGTTGATAATTAACGGCTATCGGTTCTTGTAATCCGCGAAATTCGCTTCCAGCGTAAATTCCGCGCTATTGCCGCTCATGTAATACGAGAGGTAATAAAAGTGGAAATCATCGCTCCACAGCGTTTTCCACGGCGGCCGGTGCGTTTCCGGATCGTCGGCGCGGTTGTAATCGGTGACGCTGTCGCGCGTGATTTCCTTGCCGTTCAGGATTACCGCCCAACTGCAGGTGAACTTCAGGCGTTTGGCATCGGCGGGATCGGGCTCCACCTTCACCTCGAGATCGATATGCGCCTTGTTCTCATGCGGCTTCATATCGGCGTCGTAGGAGATATAGGTGGTATCTTGGCTGTCGCGCACAACAGCGGGCTCGTCGGGGCTGAACATCACGCGACGCGACATGCCTGGCAGCTCGACGCGGTCGAACTTCATTTCCAGCAGGTTCTTGCCCGGCTTCACATCAAACGGCGCGAAGAAGCGCACGATCTGGCTGCGATCGGCGAACAGCATGTAGTGCCCGGTTTTTAACGGGGTGAGCAGCGGACGGATATGATCCCCCGGCTGTCCGCCGACATGGAACGGTGTTCCGTCGAACATCTTGGCCCAGTCGCTATTGTAATCGACGAGGCTGACTTCTGGCGTGCTGTTGGCGAATTTGATGAAGAAATAAGTGCCGGCGGCGGCAAGCAAGATCAGCGCCAGCGCGGCGCCCGCCATCCGTTTCAGCGAATGGCCGCCTGCGGGCAGCGCGCCCGGCGGCGCTTTCGGCTGCACGCGTTTCGGGTTGTGGACCTCGTAAATCTCGATCGGCTCGGCGATGCCCTTCAGCGCATAGCGGCCGTGACGCGCCCAGGCCGCCGGCGTTTCCGAATTTTCGTTGAGCCATCCGCGCGCGCTGTCAAAAACGGGATATGTCACGAGGATCTGGCCGCCATCCGCGAGCGCCTCGACCCGCGCCGCGCGGTTGACGTGGCGGCCAAAGACATCGCCGCTCACGTTGTCTTCGGTCGTCACCTGCCCCGAATGCAATCCGATGCGGACCTCGATATCCGCCAGCTCGGGATGCTCGCGGTTGAAGGCCGCCAGTTTTTCCTGCACCTCGAGCGCGCGGGCGACCGCCGTGGAGGGTTCCGAGAACACCGCCATCACGGAATCGCCGATATGCTTGATCACCCGCCCGCCGCCATCGCGCTCAATGATCGGCACGACCAGCGCGTCATGTGCGCGGCGCAGGTTGTTGGAATAAGCCTCCCCCTGCTCCTCCGTGATCTGGGTAAAGCCCTTGATGTCCGTGAACAGGATGGTCAGGACCGCCGTGCTTTTCTGACGGCGGAACTGGTCGATGACCTGGATATCGCCGGCGGTCAGCTGCACTTGGTTAGGGGATGTTTCCATGGCCTGCCTGAATTGTTGCGCAAACCGATGTTAGGTCGCCCTCGTTCATAAGGGCAACCGGAATTTCCAATGATTTTAGGAGAATGGCGCGCCCGAAGAGATTCGAACTCCTAACCTTCTGATCCGTAGTCAGATGCTCTATCCAGTTGAGCTACGGGCGCAAGACTTATGGTTTCTATAAGATTCGGATGGGAAGCGCAAGGGAATTGCGCGGTTGTCGCGCGCGCCATGCGCTGCGCATGCACCGCGCGGCGTAAAGCGCGCTGCCGCGACGCTTATGAAAATGACAATCCTGCCATCCCTTTGCTGAATCTCGCGAAAGACGCGCGCGGGGGGCGATTCAATATTGCAAGTCCTTGGATTTGTGGTTTAAAAAGAACAATGATCCAAAGACCGGTTCAGGGTAATTTTTGAATACGAGGTAGGGCCTTGCTGAAAACCACTCTCCGCACATTCGTTGCAGCCTGCGCGCTGAGCGCCACGTTAAGCGCCTGCACGGCCGACGGTCATCTGGCAAGCTCCACCGACAGCGGCATGACGCCCCCGCCGCCGCAGACCGCGACCGCCCGCCCCGCGCTGCAGACGACCAACGCCCCCGCCCCCGAGGTGATCTACCGCCGCGGCTCGCGCGATACCCTGATGGCGGATGACAACGACGTCGACCTGTCGAACAAGACGCCCTATTACCGCTCCAACGTGGAAACGCAAGTCTCGCGCAAGGTTAACGACCTCAGCCGCGACCTCTCCGCGCTGCAGGGCAGCACGTCGAAATTCCAGAGCCGCCTTGATGCGCTGCAGTCGAAAAGCGACGCCGATGCCGCCAAATATTACGAGTACATCGCCGCCATCAACACCGAGCTGCAATCCGGCACCACGCCCGGCAATCCGGTGCTTGTCGAGCGCTGGAACGCGGCGGAAAAGCGCCTCGACAGCCTGTCGCAGAGCGCGGGCTTCCTGAACGACCTGTCGTCCGACCTCGCCAATGAAGCGTCGAAGGCGAGCTACCTGCAGGAGAACGTGCGCGGCGCCTATGGCCTGTCCGGCGCGGTGAAAAATGATCACGACCGCCTGCGCGCACTGGAGGACAACGTCAACCAGGAGATCGTCAACCTCAACCGCCTGCTGACCACCGTCGGCGACGAGATCAACCGCCGCGGCGCATACCTGCGCTCCGAGCGCGCGAATATGCAGACGCTGTCGCTCGCGATCAGCAACGGCGACCTGTATGGCCAGAACATTTCCAACACGCTGTACAAGCGCGCGACGGAAGCAAATGCGGAAATGTACCGCAATGCGCCCGTGCCCGCGCGCGGCCGCCCGCTTGTCATCATCCGCTTCGACCGCCCGAATGTGAACTACCAGGCGCCGCTCTATAACGCCGTCAAACAGGCGCTCGACAAATATCCGAACGCCCGCTTCGACCTCGTCGCGGTCAGCCCGTCGCGCGGCAACCCTGCCGAAGTCGCGCTGGCATCGTCGGAGGCCCGCAAGAACGGGGAAGCCGTGCTGCGCTCCCTCGCGCAGATGGGGCTGCCGGTCGAGCGCGTGCGCCTGAACGCCGCCAACAGCAGCGACGCGCGCAATAGCGAAGTGCATATCTACCTGCAGTAAAAGCAAGCATCACAAAAACCGCGCCTGACAAATTCGATGTCAGGCGCGGTTTTTTTTGTTAGCATTGCACCCAGCATGGCCCCCGATCATATCGACACATTGACCTCCATCGCGCTCGTCACCACGGCGGCGCTGCTCTGCGGGCTTGCCCTCATCCGACTGCGCCAGCCCGCGATCGTCGGCTATATCCTGGCAGGGGTCGCGCTCGGCCCCACGGGCCTCAAGCTCGTCGAAAGCACCGAGATGGTGCAGGTACTGGCCGAGCTTGGCGTTATCATGCTGCTTTTCCTGATCGGCATGGAGCTCAGTCTGCGCAGCTTCAAGACAGTTTACAAAACGGCCCTGTCCGCGGCGGTGCTGCAGATCGCGGCGGCACTTGCGGTGTTCTGGGGCATCGGCCATTTCCTCGACTGGACGCTGGAGCGCATCGTCGTCATCGCTTTCGCGACGGCGCTGTCGTCCACCGCTGTCGCCATCAAAATCCTGGAGGAGACGGACGAGCTGCGCACGCCTGTCGGGCGCACCACTGTTTCCGTGCTCGTCGCGCAGGATCTCGCGGTCATCCCCATGCTGCTGATCATCGGCGCCTTCGGCAGCAACCATGCCAATGCCGCCAACGGGGCCGCACTCGGCGCGCAGGCAACCACGCTGATGATCCTGCTCAAGCTTGCGATAGCGATCGGGTTGCTGGTCGCTGTCAGCCTGTTCCTTTCCAAGCGCGACCGCGTCAACCTGCCGATGTCGGACTGGATCGTGTCGCGGCACGAAGTGATACCTCTCGCCGCGATGGCATTCTGCTTCACCTGGGCGACGCTGTCGGGACTGATCGGGCTGTCGACCGCTTACGGCGCGTTCCTGGCGGGGCTCATCATCGGCAACTCGAACATGCGCGCCACGCTGCACAAGGCGGCAGAGCCGATTCAGGCGATCCTGCTGATGGTATTCTTCCTGTCGATCGGGCTGCTGATCGATCTCGGCTACATTTTTGACAACTGGAAGATCGTGCTGCTGGTCCTTGCCGCCGTCACCTTCCTGAAGACGACCGTCAACGTGGCGATCCTGCATTGGCTCGGCGAACCCTGGTACCGCGCCTTTCAGGCGGGCGTCGTCATGGGCCAGATCGGCGAATTCTCGTTCATTCTCGTCGCCGGCGGGCTCACCGCGAAGGTCATTTCCCCCGACGGTTACCGGCTAATGATTTCGGTGATCGCGCTCTCGCTGCTCATCAGCCCGATGTGGCTCGCGATCGCGCGGCGCCTGCACGCCATCGCGATCCGCAAGCTCGGCGTGAACCTGCTGACACCCGCGCAGGACTAGCGAAAAAAATTAATGCTGCTCGCCGCCCTGGTTGCCGACGGGGCGGATCTCGCCCGGGCGGCGCAGCATCTTGTCGACATCGCCCGTGTGCAGCTCTTCCTGGCGGATCAGGTCGCGCGCATATTCTTCGAGCAGCACCGATTTTCCCTCGACGAGCTTCAGCAGTTCGACGTAATGCTCGAGCGTCGCTTTCTCATGCGCCATGGATTCGCGCAGGATATCGCTGACGTCATGCTTGTGGGATTCGAGCAGGGGTCCGATGCCGAGCGAGGGGTGCCCGCCGAAATGGGTGATGAGCTCGCCCGCCTGCTGCGCATGGTCCATCGATTCCGTCGCCTGGCTGCGCAGCCAGGACACGATCGGAATACGGTTGTGGCCGAAGATCATGAGCGAGTAGTGCATGTAGCGCACGACGCCGGCGAGTTCCGCTTCCAGGATCTTGTTCAGGACTTTCAGGACTTCTTCCTGGTTGACGGTCGTTGCGGGCATGGCGGCTCCTTGGCGTTATGAATGGACTGCTGGGAAAGTAGACTATTCAGGAGACGCGATCAACCAGCGATCATTTTCCATCACGCTCATGCGACTTCTTCTCAATCTCAGGATCGACGCCCTTGGGCGGCATCGGCATCGCCGGAATTTCGCTCATGTTGGAGAAAAGGGTGATGATGGCCGTTTCGTCGTTCAGCCCGCCCGGCGCGCTGCTGGCGGCCACATTCAACACCAGGCCGGCGCGATGGCTGATGACGACCGTGCTGAGATTATGCGGCGTCTTGCGGTCGGCTTTGTCCGCGACCCGGTAACTGTACGCGACCTTTCGCCCCACCATGTTCTTGCGCGCGTCCTCCGCGAATTTTTTCACGGCTGCATGAAAGGCTTTTTCATCCGTGCCGAAGCCGATGATATGGCAGCGGCCGTTTTCGTGGATAAGGGCGAAATCCCCGCCTTCGATGCGCGTCTTGCTCGCGGGACGCTGCCCGCCCGCGATGCTCGCGTACCAGACCTTGCCCGATGACGCATTCACCGATTTGAGGAACTTCGCATTCTTGTCCGAGGCGACCGGGCGCATGAAATGGGCCGCCCAGTCGTCGATCTGGCGCGGATGCGCGAAGTTGCGAAAGCATCCGGCAAAGAACATGTTGACGGTGAACTGCGCGCGCGCCGCGGGATCGAGCGTCAGTTGCTTGTCCGGGACAATGCTGTAATCCTCCGCCGCCGCAAAGGCAGAGGATGAGAGACAGGCGAGCAGCAGTAGCGCAATTAATTTTTGCATGGTGTCGTTCCTTATGAGCTGAATTTGCCGCCGATGGTTTCGCGGATTGTCCGGGGCGAGACTTCCTCGACCGCGCCTTCCGGCAGGTTGCCGAGGGTGAAAGGCCCGTAGGAGGTGCGGATCAGGCGGTTGACCTTGAGCCCCATATATTCGAGCACGCGGCGGATTTCGCGGTTCTTGCCTTCGGTCAGCACCATTTCAATCCAGATATTATCGCCTGTTTCGCGCTCGACCGTCGCTGCGATCGACCCATAGCGTACGCCATCAACCGTAATGCCCTGTTTCAGGCTGTCGAGTTCCTGCTGGCTGATGCTGCCGAAGGCGCGCACCCGGTATTTGCGCGTCCAGCCCGTTGCGGGCAATTCGAGATGCCGTGTCAGTTCGCCGTCATTGGTGAGCAGGATCAGCCCCTCGGAAGTGAGGTCGAGACGACCCACGGAGATCACGCGCGGCATGTCTTCCGGCAGGTGGTCGAAAATGGTGTCCCGCCCCTTTTCGTCACGGTGGCTGGTGACGAGCCCGTTCGGCTTATGGTAACGCCAGAGCCGGGTGCGTTCCTTGCGGCCAATCAGCGCGCCATCGACCTCGATCCGATCGCGGTCGGTCACATTTTGGGCGGGGCTTGCCAGAATCTCGCCATTTAGTCTGACGCGGCCCTCCGCGATCAGCCGCTCGGCATCGCGGCGCGAGCAGACGCCCGCGCGGGCGAGGCGCTTGGCGATGCGTTCAGGTTTTTGCTCTTCCGCAGTCATTTCTGGTACTTTAGCCCCATGGACGCGCAAAACAAATACATGATTGAAGCGATCGCCGAAGCGAAGACCGCCGGGGCGCGCGGCGAAATACCAGTCGGCGCGGTTCTGGTGGAGGCGGCGACCGGACGCATCATTGCCCGTTCGGGCAATCAGACCGAAACATGGCACGACGCGACCGCCCATGCCGAGATCCTGGTGCTGCAGGAAGGGGGCAAGCAGAGGCATGCGCCCCGCCTGCCCGATTGCGACCTCTACGTGACGCTTGAGCCCTGCGCGATGTGTGCGGCCGCAATCTCCTTCGCCCGCATCCGGCGGCTCTATTTCGGGGCCTATGACCCGAAGGGGGGCGGCGTGGATCATGGCGCGCGCTTCTATAGCCAGCCCACCTGCCACCATGCGCCGGAAGTCTATGGCGGCATTCACGAG
>DASPMW010000085.1:0-18799 GCA_035626855.1 Patescibacteria group bacterium | reverse complement strand
ACCGTGCCGGTCTTCGAGCGCATGATGACAGAGTTCGTGAAGGCCCCGCCGGAATGGCGGCGCACGCCTTTCAGCATGGGGCCGTCGGTGACGCCGGTCGCCGCGAACATGACATCGCCGCTCGCAAGATCGAGCAGCCCGTATTTGCGGTTGAGGTCGGTCACGCCCCAGCGGGCGGCGCGCGCCTTTTCGTCGTCGTTCCGGAACAGCAGGCGGCCCTGCATGAAACCGCCGATGCAGCGAAGCGCCGCCGCGGCAAGGACGCCCTCCGGCGCGCCGCCGGCGCCAAAGTAAATATCGACCCCGCTATCGGGCTGGGAGGTCGCAATCACGCCTGAAACATCGCCATCGGAGATCAGCATGATGCGCGCGCCCGCTTCGCGAACCTTTGCGATCAGTTCTTCGTGGCGCGGACGGTCAAGGATGCAGGCGACGATGTCCGACACATCGGAGCGTTTCCATTTGGCCAGTTCGCGCAGGTTTTTCTGCGGTGACTCGTCCAGGTCGATGATGTCATGCGCGAGGCCCGTCGGGCCGATCGCGATTTTTTCCATGTAAACATCGGGCGCGTTTAGAAATCCGCCCTTCTCGGCCATCGCGACAACGGCAAGCGCGTTCGGCCCGCCCTTCGCCGTGATGGTGGTGCCCTCCAGCGGGTCAAGCGCGATATCAAGCTCCGGCCCGTCGCCAGCGCCGACTTTCTCGCCGATATAAAGCATAGGGGCTTCGTCGCGCTCCCCTTCGCCGATCACCACCGTGCCGTCGATATGCATGGTATTGAGCGCGCGGCGCATGGCGTCCACGGCGGCCTGGTCGGCCGCTTTCTCGTCGCCCCGGCCCATGAGCAAGGACGCGGAGAGCGCAGCAGCTTCGGTCACGCGCACAAGCTCGAGCGCGAGGTTCCGGTCCATGGTCAGCTTCTCGTTCACGCGGACTTCTCCATTGTCGGAAACAGTTTTGAGTGAAGGCTTCGACATGCTGTCCTCCTAGCTCTTGAATTCCTCGATCCGCATCAGGTATGGCGGCTCGACCGATGTTTTCAGGCGGCCGATTTCGGCTGCCACCTGCTGGATGCTTTCCTCTGTCGTGTCGTGGGTCGTCAGGATGACCGGCACGGCCTGGTGCGGATCGCGGCCACGCTGCAGGACGGATTCGAGCGATACTTTATGGTCTCTCAGGATGGCGGAAATATCGGCGATAACGCCGGGCTGGTCAAGCACCATGAGCCTGACGTAATAAGACCCTATTCTTTCACGGATATTTGCCGATTTCAGCGGGCCGATCTTGCCGGCGTCCATGCCCATCAGCGGCAATGCGCGCCCGCGCGCGATGTCGACGATGTCGGAAACCACGGCGGAGGCGGTGGCGTTGCCGCCCGCCCCTGCCCCCATCAGCAGCACCTTGCCCACAAAATCTCCGTCGACATAGACCGCGTTCAGCGGGCCTTCGACAGCCGCGATCGGGGAATCCTTGGGCACGAGGCATGGCTCGACGGACTGTTCGATGCCGCGCGCGGTGCGGCGCGCGATGCCGAGCAGCTTGATCTTGAAGCCGAGATCGGCGGCGAAGGCGATGTCGAGCGCGGTGATCTTGCGGATGCCGCGGATCTCGATGTGCTCGACATCCGGCACACAGCCGAAGGCGAGGCCGGAGAGGATGGAAAGTTTATGCGCCGCATCGACGCCGTCGATATCGAAGGACGGATCCGCCTCCGCATAGCCCTTGTCCTGCGCTTCCTTGAGAACATCGCCGAAGGCGCGGCCCGTGCGCGACATGTCCGAGAGGATAAAGTTGCAGGTGCCGTTCAGGATGCCGTATACGCCGTTGATATTATTGGCAGCGAGGCCCTCGCGCAGCGCCTTGATGATCGGAATGCCGCCCGCGACCGCCGCCTCGAAAGAGAGCGTCCCCGTGCTGGCCTTCAGAAGGCTGAGGATTTCGGCGCCCCGCTTACCAAGCAACGCCTTGTTGGCTGTGACGACAGGCTTGTTGAGGGACAGCGCGGTTTTGACAACTTCGTGCGCAGCGCCATCCGCCCCGCCGATCAGTTCCACCACCACATCGACATCCGGATTACTGGCAACGGCGACAGGATTGTCGTGCCAGGCGACGGAGGAGAGGTCGATATCGCGGTTCTTGCCGCGCGTGCGCGCCGATACCGCCGTCACTCGGATATCGCAACCGGTGCGGTCGCGGAGCAGCTGCGCGTTGTCGGCGAGCAGGCGGAAGACGCTTGCCCCCACATTGCCGAGACCTGCGATGCCGATTTTGAGGGGCTGGGACATATCTCGGGCCTTTAGAATTGAAACAACCCTTCCGGTAAGAAGGGTTGTTTCGCGTTATGTGTTCTCCGGCAGCGCCGGGCGGCGGCAGGCAGCGTTACTGCTGCTGGCCGTTCATGTAGAGTTCGGCGCGGCGGTCGGCCGCTTCCTGCGACTTGTCGCCGGGGTTCATGTTCGGCTCTTCATCACCGCGCGAGATCGCCTCAATCCAGGCCGGCGTGACGCCAGACTGTTTCAGGATACCGGTCACGGCATTGGCCCGCTTCTGCGCCATTTCGAAATTGATTTCCTTGCGGCGGATGGGATCGGTGACGCCATCGACGCGGGTGGAAGCGTGACCGACCACGGTCAGTGCAACCGCGTTTTCCGAGCCCTTGATGCTGTCGGCGAACTGCTGGAGCTGCGCGCGATCGTTGCTGCCAATCCGGGACGAGCCATGGCTGAAATAGATTTCCTGCACAACCTGCCCGTAACCCTGCTGCGGGTATCCGACGCCGGTGTCGGTGCCCGGGTCTGTCACGGTATAGGTGCGGGTGCTCTCGACCACCACGACGCCGTCCGCGCCGGGCGGCAGCGGCTTGTTATAGATATGCCAAGTGTGCCAGGTGGGCAGGTATTTGTCGGCAGGCTTCAGGAGCATCACGTTGTGGATATTCTGGCCGGAATAACCCGTCGGCGCCGGACCCCAATGCTTTGCCATATGCGACGGCTTGCCGTGTAGCCAGCGGAAGTTGTCTTTCACGTTTTCGCGCGCGCCATGATAAGTGTTCGTGCAGCTCGACAGGGCTGCGACCGCGAGAAGAGTGAGGACGGATTTTGTAAAACGCATCTGGGGAGCCCCTGAATCTTTATTTTGAATCAGCTTGATAGCTGCAAGAAACAGTGTGCAACAGCACCATAATTTCATCAACAGCCATGTTGCTGTATTTGCGAATTATTTTGCGGCTGGCGGATCCGGCGCAACAACATGGTTTTGAAAAACAGGTCGGAGCCGTCCAAGGCCTTGCGCCCTGTATGATCCGGCACGGACTTGTCGATGATCACGTCAAACTGGGGGTTTGCCGGGGAGGCTTCATTGTATGCGCGAACAATATCCCTCATCTCATCCGGCCGGATCGTGAACTGATGTTCCCGCGAGGATGGTGTTGGATATTGAATTTCCACAATGCCGCCAGGCGCGACGAGCGAGAATATCTTTTTCAAAGACTTGGCGCGCGCTTCTTCATCCATATACTGAAGAACGCCGGTCGCGGTAATGATATCGAAGGGTGCGCGCAGGGACGACATCTGCAACTCAGGCAGAACATCAGCATTCCACTCTATCCTGTTATCATCAAAAATCTTTTCGCCGAGCGCGCGCAGTTTGTCCGCAGGTTCTGCAGCGACAACATGGTGTCCCAGGCGGGCGAACAACGCGGCATCAGCGCCGGACCCCGCGCCGATATCGAGGACCTGAAGGGCTTCGCCTGCCGGCATGTTTTCGAGGAGGTCGGCATGCACCTTCGCGCGGTCCAGCGCATTGTACTGCGCCGCCAGGGCATCAGCCCTGTCGTTGAAGTAATCCAGCGCGGCTTTGTTCGGTATGTCAGACATTGCCATAAGGATACGCCGCCCACCCTACCCCGCCAAGAAAAAAGCGCCCGGAAAACCGGGCGCTTCTTCTTGTCTTGGTGCCGCAGGTAAAGCTTAACGCTTGACCCACTGGGTGCCTTTACGTGCCTTATGGCGGCCGTACTTTTTACGCTCGACCACGCGGCTGTCGCGGGTCAGGAAGCCTGCCTGCTTCAGCGGCACGTGCAGGGCGGGTTCAAAGTGAACCAGCGCGCGGCTGATGCCGTGACGGACCGCGCCGGCCTGGCCGGTGAGGCCGCCGCCGGAGACGACGACGTTGACATCGAACTGGCCGATGCGCGCCGCGACTTCGAACGGCTGGTTGATGACGAGGCGCTGCGTGCCGCGGGCGAAATACACCGCGATATCGCGACCGTTGACGGTGATCTTGCCGTTGCCGCGGCTGACCCAGACGCGGGCGACCGCGTCTTTGCGGCGACCGGTGCCATAGGCGCGGCCTTTTTTGTCCAGCGTCTGCACGCGTTCTTTCGCGGCAATCTGGCCCGTGGAAGCGCCCGCCTGCTCGGCGACGGCTTCTTTAAGATCGGAGAGGTTTTTCTTCGTGGCCATGGATCAATTACCTTTTGTTTTTCGGGTTCATCGCCGCGATGTCAACGACTTCGGGCTTCTGTGCTTCATGCGGATGCGCAGCGCCGGCATAAACGCGCAGGCAGGTCAGTTGCTGGCGCGCAAGCGGGCTGTCCTTCGGCATCATGCGGCGGACGGCGTTCTGGATGACGCGGCCGGGGAATTTGCCTTCGAGGATCTGGCCCTTCGAGAGGCCCTTGATCCCGCCGGGGAAACCGGTGTGCCAGTAAAAGATGTCGAACTTGGCTTTTTTGCCCGTCAGTTTGACTTTTTCGGCATTGATGATGATCACGTTGTCGCCGCAATCGATGTTCGGGGTGAACATGGGCTTGTGCTTGCCGCGCAGGCGCAGCGCGACGAGGCTCGCGAGACGGCCGAGAACGAGGCCCTCTGCGTCGATGAGAAGCCATTTCTTCTCAATTTCCGACGGCTTTGCTACATAGGATTTCATTGTTTTCTTCCAGCTTGGTTTTTCAAAATAGTGGAAGATATATGGGGCATTCCCTCGCGCCCGTCAACAACTTTTTAAAATATCTTGTTTTTCAGACACTTATTCTCGCGGTATTAACGTACCAAAAGCCTAACCGGTTGAAATAATACCTTAATTACCCATGAATCTTTAAAGGATTCACGGCAAAGAAAAGTTAACCGCATCTGTTGCATAATGAATTATGCCGACAAAGAGGTTTTAGCATGGCAACCTGTGACAGGCGCATCCCTCCAGCGCATTCCGGATTTACGCTGGTCGAACTTGCAATCGTCATGACGATCATCGGGCTTCTAATCGGCGGGGTTCTCAAGGGTCAGGAGATGCGCACAAACGCGCAGATCTCCGCCACGATTGCCCAGACCAAATCCTATGAAGCCGCCACCCTGACCTTTTATGACACTTATAATGCACTTCCCGGAGACATGCATAACGCATCAGCCCGTTTGCCTTCCTGCACGACCAATTGCGACCCGCTGCGCGCCACTGCGGGAAACTTCCAGGTCGGGAGTCCCACCTGGGCGGCGGCCTGGGCCAGCCAGACTCCTGCGACTTTGACGCTGCCCGCTTCCACAGAGGCCGCCGAAGCCTCGCTCTACTGGGCACACCTGGTCCGCGCCAACCTGATTTCAGGCGTCAATGATTCCATACTGGCAGGCGGTCGCTCAGCCTGGGGCGAGACCAACCCGGAAGGAAAAATAGGCGGCGGCTTTGTCGTTGGACACGCAAATGGTTTGCCAACACCCGGGCAGGGCTTTTCGGGCACATCCGGCTCGGGCGGCGGCGGTGGAAACAGCGGCAATGGCAATGGCGGCGGAAACGGAAACGGAAATGGAAACGGGGGCGGGAATAATGGTGCGGCGGGCACTTCCGGCAACAGCGGCAACACGACTGGCTGCAATAACAGCGGTAACGTCAATGCCTGTAACGGCGGCAATGGCGGCGGCGGGTCGTCTTCGTCCACTTCGGACATCGGACCCAGCGGTCTTGTGATGGTGCTTGTGCAGTCACCGACCGCGTCGGCGGCCGACATGACCACCGCCGGGCAGCAGGTTTTATCGCCCGCACATGCGGCCAGAATTGACAGAAAAATGGACGATGGAAAACCGGCTACGGGCCGGGTGCACGCCTATGGTACGTCGGCGAGCTGTTTCGGAACCGATGGCAACAGTTACCTGGAAGCATCCACGTCCAAGGACTGCGGCCTGTTCTTTACCGTCACGCGCTGATCAGGGCTTTGTTTCGTCCATGATCCAGTCGAGGTAGGCGGCGCTGCCCGTCACGACCGGCAGCGCGACGATGCAGGGAGTTGCAAATTTATGCAGCTCTTTCACGCGCGCTTCGACAGCCTGAAATAAAGACGCCCTGGTCTTGAAGATGATGACTGTCTCCTGCGCTTCCTCGATCTTGCCCTTCCAGTGATAGATCGATTTTATACCCGGAATCATGTTGGCGCATGCCGCAAGCCGGTCCTGAACCACCGCATCCGCAATCGCCTTCGCCTCGATCTCGCTTGGTGCAGTGACATAAATAAAGATAGCCGTCATAACAACTCCATGGGGGAATGCATCGCTAACCTAACCTGTGCGTATCACACCCGTTCCGCCTAAAGGCCGTTTAATGTGTGATCCTTGGGCCAGGTGACAGACCAGCCGACCTTCACCTCGGTTTTCTCCTTCGGCTGGAGGTCAAGGTTCCAGCTCATCACGCCACGAACATTCTCGGAATCCATTTTGTAGCCGGCCGTTGTAGATTGCTGTAGAGCAATGTTGATCTTCTCTGTCTGCGAGACGGGTATTGCCTCCTTCACTACGAGCTTGATCGGGGACGGGTGCAGGTTTTGCACAGTCGTGATGAACTGCCGTTCAACAACGTTGTCACGCGCAATAACTCCCTGCTCCTTGCTCTGGTTCTGTACCGTGTCGCGCTTCACCGAAACCTGGTCATCGACGCCGAATGAGAGTCCGTACGCTTCACCCGGACGCAGCAGCGGCACAGTCGTCTGGCCGATATAGGCGTCTTCGCGGAACAGGTTGACCTTTCCCGGCAACAACGGCGAGTCGCCCTTAAGGTTGATCTGCGCGATGGTAAAAGCTTCCGTCGACCATTGGGGAACGATCTGAACCTGCATCTCCGTATCTGCCAGGAATTTCCCGATCAGGACTTTGACATCCGTCGCGTCGGAAAGTACGCGAGCCGGCGCGATGATTTTATATTCACTGACAAATCCGCCGGTGTTGATCAGCGCCGGCGTGACGACGGCATCAACGGATAGCCGGCGTGCTTCAGCTTTCTGGCGCCACTCGGCAAGCGGATCTGCGGATGGCACTGTCTGACCAGGCGGTATGCTTAGATTCTCGGTCTGTGACGACCCGATAGGCGTCGGCACTACAGACCAACCGCTGCGCATCGCTTCTTCGGCCTTCCGGCGGTTTTCTGCCTCGATTGCCTTGCGATAAACTTCGTCGTCCACACCTTTGCCTACTTTGTTACTTAGTGAAGCGCCGGCTGCAATGGCGCTGTTACCAGCGCTACCCATCGAATAATCGGGTGTTTCAAATGCCGTGAGCCAGCGCGGCGAGAGTTCCGGTATCCCCCCAAGCCTTTGAGGACGCGCTGTTGACAGGGTTAGCTCGACGTTGCGCCAATCCTCCCCGGTCTTCTGGCGCACATTAGCGAACTGAATAAGTTCAAGCTTGCCTTTGGCGTCTAGTCGCGCGTCATAGACAGGCTGCCAAGTGGCGTTCCCGACTTGGTATGTCAGGTCGAGAGTGAGCTTCGTCGCCTCCTCGGAATTCACCGGAATGAGTACGGCCGTGCTGTCGATAACCCTGCCGCGCTCGCGCTTGGCCGGCGCGGCATTGAGAGCCTGACGTTCGCGCTCGATCGCTCGGTTGCGCAGACTGTTTTCGAGGAGAGCCTTGGAGATTGACGCCATTTCATCGTAAACACGTGCAGTAACGGCCGACCACTGTTCGATCGGCAGGGAAGGCGTTTTCCCCGACCTGTCCGCCGGAAGGGCGGTTGCCTGTGCGATCAGTTTATCCAGGAAATCTTTCTTCTGCCCGAGCGCGCTGCGCTGCGCGTCCAGCGCCAGTTGTTTATCCGCGAGCTCTTCGAGCTTTCCCCCGATATCCTGGGTCGGTTTCGTGCCGGGCGTCCGCGTAGAAACGGGTTTCAGCGTGACAGCGCCGAGCATTACCACGCCTTCGGCTTTCCCTTCGGCGCGCAGGTTTTCAGAGTTTACACCGAGAGGCAAATTGCGAAAGACGACTGTCTGGGCACCTTTTGGAACATTCACGGCGGCGCGGCGGGTCACCACTGCACGGTCGGAATATACAGTGACGGAGGTAATTTCACTTTCGGCCATCAGCATGCCGTCGAAGAGCAATGCGCCGGTGGCGGAAGCCTCGCCTTCGCCCTTTGAAGGACGCCAGGCCGTAACTAAAGCCGTCGTTTCGTCCAGTTCTGCACGGGACATCGATTGACGCATCGACGCGCGCCACTTGCGCGCCTCCTCCAAGAGACCGGCGTTCGAGGAGCTGGGATCCGTAATATTTGTAAGCACTTGATACGCGAGCTGATACCACTTCATCGCCTGAACGTCGTTTTTGGGCAACCCGTCCGACCCTTCGCGATAACGTACGGCAAGCTCAATCATCGCTGCGGGGTCGCCGTTATTCGCGTTGGCAAGATACTCCTCCGGAGTCAGCTCTTCGTCAGGGGAGGGCGTCATCGTGGCGGGAGACGCGCCACCTGGAGCATCCAAATTAGCAAGGGGGTCTTGCCCCGGCGCATCAAGGTTTATCTGTTTCGATGCGTTCAGTTTGTCGCGAAACCCGCTGAATTCATCCTGACCATTTTCCTGTGCATAAGAGGCGGTCACCGACATTAACAAGAGTGACGGAAGAACCAAGAAAGGAAAAAATTTACGCATATTACCCTCGCGTCATGAAACAAGAGGCCAGTATACGAAGAGCAAGGTTAAGGATGAGTTATGCGCAGTTATGTAACCAAGTCTGCGGGGGCAACATTCTCTAAGGCGTCCGTCCTGCCCTTCGCGCCTTTCGGTCAGCCACGGGCATGCGGGTGTTTTCGAATTCCTTGAGGAAAGTTTCGAACGTCCCCTCGCCTGCTTCGATTTTCTGCTCGAGGCGATCGAAGAATTCCTCGCTCGATGTCGCAAGCGTGAACAGCTCGCGGCTGGTATGCGCGACGCCTTCGCGGCCCTGCCAGCCTGCGATCGGCAGGTCGGCCGCGACCGGGTCGCGGTCGAAGGCTTTCTGGAACGCGTCACGCACGCGCTGCTTGTCGCGCGGCGTCACGGCGATCAGCCTTGCGCGAAGCCGGTGGGGCGGAGGCGCTTGTAGCTTGCGGGCGGCGCGGAGGGTGCTTCGAAGCCGATGGAATCAAAACTCACAGGGCCCGCGGCCGCCGCCATCATCTTGCTGATGCCGGTCAGCGGCTGAGAGCGGGAGACGGTTACGTCTTCCTCGCGCAGGGTGGGGAAATCTTTTTTGGCTTCGTTGAAAAGCTCGGTCAGCGTCTTGAGCCCCATGCTCGGCTGCTCGGCGGTCAGGTGGACATAGGTCGTGGTGACGGGCGGCTTGCCCTTGGGGTAGAACGTGGAATCTTGGCACTCTTTAATGATCTTCATAACCGGACCTTTCAAAATTGAATGATCCCCGTTTACGAGAGCATTTTCCGGATGTCAATGCGCGGGCTAGCCGCCGGGCGCAGTCAGTTTGGGCTTTCCGCCGCTGGCCGAAGGGATCTTGCCGCCCATCTCCACCAGCTTCGCGCGCAGGAGATCGACCTCCGCGGTGCTGTCGAGGTCGGAGAATTTCTGGATCGCCATCTGCGTGGCAAGCGCGACCGATACCGCCGTCGCCTTGCCCGTGCTGTATTCGCCGAGCGAATGCGACATTTCGGCCTTGCGTTCATAGAGCGTCGTTACCTGCTCCGCCGCGAAATTGAATTGCCGCGTCAGCGTGCCGCCGGCCACATTCTGGATGACGCTTAAGGTATAGTCGTTATCCTTCACGAATTTATCGGGCATGCGCGAGCTCCTTGGTTATAGGACATTTATAGTTGACCTACCTATTTATGTCAAAGGCAAAAGGCATCTTTAGCACGCCCCCTGTTTTTACAAGCAAATGCATCTAATTCCCGTTATGCCTTTTAAGAAGTCGCTATAACGCGGTGCAATTAACTTTCATACCCAAAATACTCGGAAGGCCGGATTACTATGCCACGCAAAACCCGCCGCTCCGGCCTCTCCCGTAAGCGCCGCGCTTCCAGCGCCGGCATTTTCATGCGCGGGTTTTCGTTGTGGATGGATGCGGGGCAGATGATGCTGGGCGCGGGCGAAGTCATCAATCACCGCATAAACATGCTGGCGAAATCCGCCCGCGGCGAAACGCCCTATGATATCGCCGAGATCACGCGCATGTGGCAGGAAAAATTCGCGGCCGGCATCGGCCTCGCCTTCGCGCTTAACCGCTCGGGCTTCGGCGCGATGCCGATCCTATTCGCGTCGCCCAAAGGCGCCGCCGACGCGACCGCTGTGCTTGACGCGCAGCTGGAACATCTCGCCGCCGCGCTCAAGCCCTATGCCCGCGCCGTGAAAGCCAACCGCCGCCGGCTGCGCGGGAAGAAGTAACCGGGACTGCGATGATCAATAATGCGGCGGCTTGTCGCGCGCCGCCTGCTCGGCGGCGGAAGCGGTCTGGTTCTCCGTCACTTCCGACACCGCGCCCTGCAGCTTTCGCACCTGCTTCTTCAGCAAATCAATCTCGTCCCGCTGCCGCGTCACCATCCGGTTGAGTGCATCGATTTCCTGCTGCTGATGCGCGAGGGTTTCTTCGATCTAGGTGAGTTTTTCGTCGGACATGGCGGAGACCCCTTTTATTTCGGCAGCAGATATATTATGCAATAAGCATATCCCGGAGGAAATGAATATGGACGAACTTCAGAAATTTGCGCATTCCTATCTTCAGAATGCCGGTGCCCTCGCCGCCGTGCCGTTCCATGGCGCGGTCGACCGGGTTGAAAACGTCACCTCCGTCCTGATGTATCGGAGCGGACAGTTCCAGGTGCAGATGTTCATCGTGCCTGAAGGCACGATCATCCCCGAGCATGTCCACCCGAATGTCGACAGCATCGAGGTGTATGTCGGCGGCAATTACCGCCTCTCCCACTCCGGCAAATTCACCAACCTCGAGGAAGACATTGCCGAAGACAACAACCACCTGAAAACTGCCAAGTTGCGCGGCCACATGATCCGCGTCCGCCCCGATCATTTGCACGGCGGCGTCTTCGGCAAAGGCGGCGGCGTTTTTCTCTCCATCCAACACTGGCTCAATGGCGTAAAGCCCCACTGCGTCGCGCGCGACTATAGCGGCACGACGATGGGCCCGGATCATAAAAACAAAGTTGTGTATGGAGAAGCAATGGCACCGGAGAAGGAATTGGGCGTGACGGATGCGGCCTTCCTTGAAACCGGAACATAAGGCACAACGAATTAGGAGAAAAATGGTCGGACTGAAAGGATTTGAACCTTCGACCCCTTGCACCCCATGCAAGTGCGCTACCAGGCTGCGCTACAGTCCGACGTACTGGTACAGGCGCGGAATATAACAAACTGCCCATAAGATTGCAAACAGTACCGAACGGCGGCGTTTCCCGTTGAAAAACAGCGTTATTTGCCGGCGCCGATGCCTTTGGCGGCGGTTTTCGGGGGTTTGGGCTTTGCGTCGTTGGCGGCGGTGACTGTGCGCAGCGCAGCGGTATTGAACGGCCTCTGCATCGTGATCGTAGCCGTAGACACCGGCGCGGCCGCGATCGCGGGGCTGCTGCCAGTCGGCTGCATTTCCTGCGCCGATGATGGCGCAACGGTCAGCACGCTGTCGATCGCGCGCCCCATGCGGGTTGCGAGCGCGGCGACGCTTTCGGCTGTCGCGAGGCCCGTTGCGCGCGCCATCATGACGGCGGTGCCGGCCGTCGCAAAGCCCGCGAGCGTGATAATGCCGCCAATCCCGATCAGGCCAAGCGGCGCAAGCACGGCGCCATAGATGACGACGGCGAGCGGCGGCAGCGTGGCCATCACGCCCACGATTTCGCGCTGCGCCTCGGGCAGCGCTTGATAGATTTCTTTCAGGCGGCGGAATTCTTTTTCGTACAGCATGGCGTTCCTCGCGCGGTCGCGTTCTGGCTTGACGGTTTGAGTGGGGCCGGTCTTCGGAATTGATTTGAATATGGTAATGCGAGTGCGGATGATTGTCAAATGCAGCGCCCCCTTTATCCCCCTCTCCCGCCCTTGCGGGAGAGGGTTGGGGTGAGGGTGGGGACTTTATGTTCAACCGATATAGGCCCGCTGGCCCGTTCCTTCGCGCACCCTCTCCCCCCGCCCTCTCCCGCAAGGGCGGGAGAGGGGGCAAGAAAAAACCCCGGCGCGAAGGCCGGGGTTCTTTAAGCGACAAGGCTGGCGGGAATTACCCGATCAGCTTGCGCATCGATTTCAGCTCGTCGAGCATGGATTGCAGCTCGGCCTTGTTCTTCTGGACGGCTTTCGAGATGCTGTCCTCGCCGCGGCCCAGCTGGCCGCGCGTGTTGGAGAGGAGTTTCTGCACGCCCTTGATCGTATAGCCTTCCTGGTAAAGGAGGTTATAGATCGTCTTCAGCAATTCCACGTCCTCGGGACGATAGTAGCGGCGGCCGCCGCCGCGCTTGAGCGGCTTGATCTGCGAAAACTTGGTTTCCCAGAAGCGCAGCACATGCTGTTCGACGCCGAGATCATCCGCGACTTCCGAAATCGTGCGGAAAGCGCCCGCCGATTTCTGGGCCGCCTGCTTTTGCTTCATCGGGCGGCGGTTGGGGATTTTCTGGGTGACTTGATCAGGGCTTGCGCCGGGCTGCACTTCGGGCTTGAACGAAGAGTTATTGTTCGTCGTCATCTATGGATGGTCCTCGGGTAATACTGTTGCTTCGATAACAGGATTATAACGGCTGCGCGTTGGAAATTATTCCGCGGCGCCGGAGTCTTTGTTGATACGCTCCTTGAGCACGTTGCTGGCGCGGAAGGTCAGGACGCGGCGCGGCAGGATTGGCACTTCCTCGCCCGTCTTGGGGTTGCGACCGATGCGCTGGCGCTTGCTGCGGACCTGGAAGGTTCCGAAGGAGGAAATCTTGACCATCTCCCCCCGTTCCAGGGCTTTGCAGACTTCTTCGAGGACGGTCTCCACGAGATCCGCGGATTCATTCCTCGAGAGGCCAACCTGTTCGTAAACAGCCTGGCTGAGATCCGCGCGTGTGATGGTCTGATTGCTCATCGATTCACTCCCAAACTCCGTTAAGACTTACGCTATCGATTCACATTTAATTAGTCAATACAAAGAGTTGAATCAGATTTTTACAGTAAATAACCCTTATCCGATTCAGCTGCAATTCTTAGGAAATAGCCGAGTCGCAAGCGCTATTTGCGCCTGTGGATTACCAGCGCGCGAGCGCCGCGCCCCAGGTCAGTCCGCCGCCCATCGCTTCCATCAGAATCATGTCGCCGCGCTGGATTCGGCCGTCATTCACGGCGGTCGCGAGCGCGAGCGGGATGGAGGCGGCCGAGGTATTGCCGTGCTCGCTCACCGTCACAACAACCTGCTCGGGCGAGAGGTGCAGTTTTTCGGCGGTCGCGTCGATGATGCGTTTGTTCGCCTGGTGTGGAACGAGCCATTTCACTTCGGACGGCGCGACATCGTTCTCATGCATCGCTTCAAGTATCGCCTCGCTCATGCGCGTCACGGCGTGGCGGAAAACTTCCTTGCCGTTCATCTTCACGACGCCTGTGGTTTTGGTCGAAGAAGGCCCGCCATCCACATATAAAAGCCCGCGATGCGCGCCTTCCGAATGCAGATGGGTGGAGAGGATGCCGCGATCGGCCTTGGTGCCGGCGCCATCGTTGCTGGCCTCCAGCACGACCGCCCCTGCCCCGTCGCCGAACAGCACGCAGGTGGTGCGGTCAGTCCAGTCGAGCAGGTTGGTGAAATGCTCCGCGCCGATCACCAGCGCGCGGCTGACCTGCCCCGCCTTGATGAAGTTGTCGGCGGTCGCGAGCGCATAGATGAAACCCGAACATACCGCCTGAAGATCCATCGCGAAGCCACGCGCGCCCATGCCGATATTGTCCTGCACGGTCACGGCAGTCGCCGGAAAGGTATTGTCTGGGGTAGTGGTCGCAAGGAAGATGGCGTCGATATCGGAGCCCTTCAGCCCCGCCATCGCAAGGGCCTTGTTCGCGGCCGCCGTCGCCATGTCGGAGGTCTTTTCGCCTGCTGCCGCCATATGGCGCTTCTTGATGCCTGTGCGCTGCTCGATCCATTCATCGGTCGTATCGACGATCTTCGCGAGATCGGCATTGGTGAGGATTTTTTCGGGCAGATATGAGCCACAGCCCAGCATGATGGAACGGCGCATGTTATGCCTCCTCCGCCTGCGGCGCGGGTTCTGCCGAGAAGCCGAGACGTTCAAGTTCCGCTTCAACTTTCGCGGTGAAGCGGTTGGTCGCAAGCCCCGCCGCGACGGTAATCGCATTCGCAAAGCCAATGCCGTCCGTGCCGCCATGGCTCTTGATGCACAGCCCGCGCAGGCCCAGCAGGCTGGCGCCGTTGTAATAGCGCGGATCGATGCGCTTCGAGAAGGTCTTCAGCGCGTGATAGCAGATCGCAAGCCCGGGCAGGCACAGAACCGCGCCGATCTTGGCCCAGATCGACGATTTGAACGCTTCCTTCATCATGTGCTTGATGAGCTTCGCCGTACCCTCGATTGTTTTCAAAGTGACATTGCCCGTGAAGCCGTCCGTCACCACCACGTCGAAATTGCCGGTCATGATTTCGTCGCCCTCGGCGAAGCCGACATATTTGCCGGGCAGCGTGGCGGCGGCGAAGACTTCCGACGCCGCCTGCACGAGATCATCGCCCTTCATCGCTTCCGATCCGATATTCAAAAGCGCGATGCGCGGCTCGGCGATTTTAAAGATTTCGCGCGAAAACAATCCACCAAGCACCGCGAACTCCAGCAGATTTTGCGAGGTGCACTCTGCGTTGGCGCCGAGATCCATGAGCACCGTGCCATGACCCGGAATCTTGGTCGGCATATAGGTCGCAATCGCGGGCCGGTGAATGCCCGGCAGGCGCTTCAGGGAAAACAGCGCCATCGCCATCAGCGCGCCGGTGTTGCCGGCGGAGACGACGCAATCCGCCTCGCCCCGCGCGACTGCATCGATTGCGAGGCGCATCGATGAATTGCGGCCGTGGCGCAGGGCATGCGCCGGCTTGTCGTGGGAGGTCACGCGGTCCGGCGTATGGCGAAGCTCAATGACGCGCTCCAGACCCGGATGCTTCGCAATCAGGGGGCGGATCTGCGCCTCGTCGCCATAGATGATGAATTTTGCGTTGGGATAGGTCTCGCGCGCAAGATGCGCGCCTTCGACGACGATCTGCGGGGCCTTGTCGCCGCCCATGCCGTCAAGCGCTATCACAAGTGGTTGGTGAGTCAAAGTATCCCCGTCCCCGCTCCCCGCGGGTTTGCCCTGATTACAGACTAACCGTCAGGTTAATCAACATCAATGACGGCTTGGCCCTTGTACATGCCGGTCTTGCGGCAGACGTGGTGCGGACGGACCATTTCGCCCGTCGTTTTGTCTTCGACAACCGAAGGCGACGACAGCGCATGGTGCGAGCGGCGCATATTGCGGCGCGATTTCGAGGTTTTCTTCTTGGGAACTGCCATAGCTCGTACTCTTCTCTTTCAAATTACCCTGTAGGGACCTGACCCAAGGGGCTTTATTACATAACGAAAGCCGCCCCGCAGTTCAAGTAAATTCCGCCTATAAATACCTGTTTAGACAGAATTATCAAGCGGAAAAACCAATGCGCCAAATTCGCCGAAGCACGGATTCCTTTGAATTAACTAGCTTTTATCCCGAAGTCATCAAGGGGCATAGGCGGGCCTGGCCCGCCTCCCTCGCTTAACGGCCTTATTGCGCTATAATGAAAGGTATGAAGTTCCTGCGTCTGCTTCTCGTTCTGGTTCTGATGGCCGTCAACTACAACGCGGCGGCCCACGCCTTCGGCATGCCGATGGATTGCGCCGCGCATGCTGACGGGCAGGGTCACGGCGACGGCGCCATGAAAGACTGCTGCGATGACATGGACGGAATGGCGAAGCCCTGCGACTGCGGGTGCGGCGCCTTTTTCACTATGGCAGCGGTGACCAGCGACGGAGTTGTTCTTCGCGTCCCCCTTCAGGCGGCCGCTTCCGGCGAAGGCGCGCGACTTTGGTCGCCGGACCGTGCCCTCGCCCCCGGATTCCGCCCGCCAGACCTCCTGTCCTGACCGACGCCACCCGGTTTCACCTGACAAGGAGTTTCAACGATGACGACACCTCCACAGAAGGCCGCATGGCGGCTTTCAATATCGATAATGGCTGGGCTGTGGATTTTCGCCCCAATCCCGTCCCTTGCCCGGCCGGTCACCTATGCCGGCGGATGGATGGCGATGACATCGAATGACGGCTACGACAACGGCGCCTCGCTTCTCTATTCCCCGACGGCGACCACGGCAATCGGCCCGTTTCTCAACCACTATCGCGGAACGGACGCGGAGCTCGCCGGCCTTCAGTTCAACTGGCTCGCGCGCCGCTGGAACAATCCGGATTCACAGGGAAACTTCTACTTTCTTTCCGGCCTTGGCGTTTCTAACGATGATGGACACGCCAGGCCCGGCGGCTTCGCAGGCCTGGAGGCCGACTGGGAGGACCGCCGCTTTTACGTATCCTACGAAAACCGCTATACCGCGGCCGGGGACGACGTAAAGGAGGAGTTCCAGCAGCGCGGCCGCGTCGGGGTTGCGCCCTATGTCGCGGAGGCCGGCAGCCTGCACAGCTGGCTGATGCTGCAGCTGGACCACGCACCCGAAGACGAGAACAACTGGCGGCTCACCCCTTTGCTGCGCGTCTTCAAAGGCGATTATCTTGCCGAGGCCGGCATCTCGACCGACGGCCACGCCCTGTTCAACCTGATGATCACATATTAAAGGATCCCGATCATGAAAAAGCTTTTCTGCCTTTCCCTCCTCGCGATGCTTTCCTCGCCCGCCTTCGCGGTGCATGGCGGCGCGCACGTCCATGTCTCGGTCAACGGCCTCGTCTGCGATTTCTGCGCCGTTGCCATGAACAAGACCTTCAAGAAAAAAGAGGCCGTGCAGGCGGTCGATGTCAACCTGACCTCGAAAATCGTGCGCATCGACCTGAAGCCCGGCCAGTCCCTTGCCGACGACGAGATCCGCAAGGGAATTATCGATGCTGGCTACGAAGTTGTCTCGATCAAGCGGGACTGACATGGAAACGACCAAGGAAAAATGGCTGGCGGCGATGTCGCTGATGACCTCCGCCTCCACCCTTGTCTGCTGCGCCCTGCCCGCCCTGTTCGTCACGCTCGGGGCGGGCGCGGCGCTTGCGGGCCTTGTATCCGCGGCGCCCGGCCTCGTCTGGTTTACAGAGCAGAAAATCTGGGTATTTGTCGCGGCGGCAGTCTTTCTGGCGGCGGGCGGCTGGATGCAGTGGCAGGCGCGGCACGCGCCCTGTCCGGTTGACCCGGCGGCGGCGCGAAGCTGCATGCGGTTGCGCCGCGCAGGGCGGATGATTTATGCGGCCTCGCTGCTGCTGTACCTGACGGGGGCCCTTTTCGCCTTCGTATTGCCGCGGCTGCTCGCCTGAGCTTAACGCCGCAGCGCCTTTTGCTGCTGCAGCCAGTCGAGGACTTCCGTGATGTTGTCCTTCACCTCGTTCTCGTCGGCGGGCTTGACGATGTAGGAGGTCGCGCCGGCGCGGAGCGCCGCAATGATATCATCAGGTTCCGACTTCGCTGTCACCATGACGAAAGCGGTATCGTCGAATTCAGTATTGCCGCGAAACTTGCGCAGGATCTCGACGCCGGTCTTGCCCGGCATGTCCCAGTCCAGAAAGATGATGTCGTAATGCTTGGCGCCGGTCTGCGCCGCCACTTCCATCGCCTCGGCGGCTTCATCGACATGCGCGACGCCGATATTTTTCAGGAGGCGCTTCATATGCGCGCGCGCCGTCAGGTGGTCGTCGACAACCAGCGTTTTCAGGTCCGCAATCTTCTTGGCTTCCGTCATATCCGCTCCGTTGGGCGCCGCTCCCGCGTGGGAAAATAACCCGCAATGCGCCATCCATATCGCGGTTGCTGTTCCGCAGTCAACGCCGCCGCGGTTTGATAAGTTCCGGGGCACGCATGGCGTATAACAATATAGGCGGGGCTGCGCCTATTTCGATTTCGACTTCTCGCTTTTCTTGCCCGATGATTTCTTCGGATCATCCGTCGGCGCGAGTTTCAGCTTCGCCGATTTCGGGGCTGCAGCTCCTTCGCCCTTCTGCATTTTTTGCAGCACAGCAAACGGATTGTTCTTCACTTCGCCGCCGACGCCGGCCAGCTGCGCCGCCAGGCTGACGCCGGGCGCGCGCGGATAGGGGTCGAGCTCGAGCGCCAGATACTGCGCGACGACTTCGCCCATGTCGAGCTGGCCATGCGTGATGACCTCGGGGGAGCTGTCTTCGTCGTCGAGGCCGAACTCGACCACCTCTTCATTGTCCGACTTGCCGCCTTCGGCGAGGAAAGTATCGAAGCTCCCGTCGACATGCGCATGCACGTCCTGCAGCGACACGACGCAGGTCTGCACGACATCGGCCTGGAACTTGCCCTCGACCCGGACGACGTCGCCGCCCTCGACGCGGCGGATTTTCAGCTCCGCCTTGAAAT
>DASPMW010000084.1:0-5700 GCA_035626855.1 Patescibacteria group bacterium | reverse complement strand
AAGATCATCGAGCGCTGCAACCTCATCCAGACCACGATCAGCTCGGCCGTGGTAGAACAGGATGCCTCGACAAACGAAATCACGCGGAACGTGACCGAGGCGGCGCACGGCACCTCGGACGTCTCTCACAACATTACGGCGGTGATGAAAGCCGCAGAAGTGACCGGCGAAGCCTCGACCGCAATGCTCGATGAGTCTAAAAAACTCCTCCAGGAAGCGGGCGTGCTGCGGGAGGAAGTGCTGAAATTCCTTGGCAGCGTACGCTCCGCCTGATCCTCAGTCTTCGCGGGCGGCACGCCGCGCGTCGATCCATTTCAGAGCCTTGTCAATATTGTTGTTCAGCACGCTTTCTGTCACGGGCTTTATGATATAACTGAGCGCACCCGCCTTCAGCACACGAGAGATCATCGCCTTGTCATCCTGCATCGAGACGACAAACACGGCGACGTCGTCAAAGCGTCGATCCTCCCGCCACTCCTCCATCAGCGAGACGCCACTGCGGCCCGGCATCACCCAGTCGAGGAAAACAATGTCGTAGCGAAGCGCGTCCATTTTTTCATAGGCTTCGCCCGCATTCTCCGCCTCGTCGATATGATGAAACCCGGCCTTTTTCAGCATCTCCTGCATGGAAGCCCGCATGACGCGGCTGTCATCGACAATGAGAACCCGCAAGTAAGGAATTTTGGTATGTGGCATATTTCACCTCCATTTATCGCATCATTTTAGCGCGGGCTGCGCTTCCGTGTTCGGGCTTCTCCCGCGCGCCGGCGCGACAGGCGTCTGTACGCCGGGCATATCGGCGCAAGGCTTCAGCTTCGCCGTGACGCCGACCGCAGACTCACAGGCGCCAAGGATCAGGTATCCATCCGGGTTCAAGCGCTCGGCGACACGCTCCAGCACGGACTTTTTTGCCTCCATGTCAAAATAGATCAGCACGTTGCGGCAGAAAATCACATCAAAACGTCCCATGATGTCCATCGGCTTTAGCAAATTGAAGCGCCCGAAACGCACCAGGCGTTTCAGGCCGTCCTGAACCCGCCATTTCGTCCCTTCCATCGTGAAATGATCGAGGATCGTCTTCATATTAAGGCCGCGTTGGATGTCGAAATGCGAATAAAGGCCTTCCTGCGCCTGCGCGAGGGCGTCCTCGGCCATATCGGTCGCGATAATCTGGACATTCCATTCCGGGTAAGTCCGAAAAAATTCACGGGCGACGATCGCGATCGAATAAGGCTCCTGCCCGGTCGCGCAGGCGGCTGACCATATCCGCACGGTCTTGGTCGCGCTGTTCCGTTTGAGAAGCGTGGGAAAAATGCTCTGGCGCAGATGCGTGAAAGGCAGATTGTCGCGGAAAAACGAGGTTTCTTTCGTCGCCATCGCCTGCACAACGAGGGAGGTGAGCCTTGCATCCGGCTGGCTCCTCATAGCGGCGGTGAGTGCCTCCAGGTTGTCGTGGCCAAGGCTGCGCGCGACAGGATCAAGTCGCGTTGTTAATAGATAGGATTTCTCGGGCGTGAGCGAGAGGCCCGAATGCTCCACCAATAATTTGCGGTAAAATTGAAAATCTTCTTCCTTCATCGCTCACCTGGGGATGGCGGCCCCTCCCCGACTGAATTGCGGATCAGCCTCGCAAGCCCGGGCAGCGGCATCACTGCGCTTGCGAGGCCGGCGCGGGCGACGCTGCCGGGCATGCCCCACACAACCGAAGATTCCTGGTCCTGTGCGATCACCCGGCCGCCGGCGCCCGTTACAGCTTCGCAGCCGCGCAACCCGTCCTTCCCCATTCCAGTCAGGATGACAGCCATGACCTCGGCGCCGTACACAGCCGCCGTGCTTCGCAGCATCACGTCGACCGACGGTTTGCAGAAGTTTTCGGCGGGACCATTGTCGATGGCGATTGTCACGCGGCTGCCGGCGCGTTTCAGCATCATATGGCTGCCGCCGGGTGCGATATAAATGCGGCCCCCCTGCAGCTCCATATCCTGCCGCGCCTCGTGACACTCGATGCCCGTCTCCTGCTGCAGCTGCCGGGCAAGGATTGTCGTGAACATCTCGATCATATGCTGGGTAACAATGACAGGGACGGGCACAGGGCCAAGGTCGCGGAAAAGCGTCATCAGCGCATTGGGACCGCCGGTCGAGCTGCCAACGGCAACCAGCCGCGGCCGAAATCCGGCCAGGCCGCCGGGACGCAACGTGAATGCCTCGGAAACCGGCGCCCCACCCGTCTCATAAAGTCCCACGACCGCCTGGGTGAGGGCTTCCTTGAACTCCGCAATTGCCTTGGTGTTTTTGCTGCCCATCGGCTTCGGCACGCAGGCCGTCGCGCCGAGCGACAAAGCGCGCACCGAAATCTCCGCGCCGGGCGAACTGAGGGCAGAGCAGACGACGATACGCGCATGGGGTTTTTTGCGCAGGATGAGCGGCAGCGCCGTCAACCCGTCCATGCTCGGCATCGCGAGGTCGAGAATGACGATGTCGGGGTCGCAGACGTCAAGGGCCCTGAGCGCGCTGGCCCCGTCTTCTGCGTAGCCGACGATCCTTATCGGCGTTTCGGCCTCTTGCAAGATCTTACCGATTACCGCGCGCACGACCTTGGAATCGTCGACGATCAGGACGCGGATCGGGGCAGTTGCAAGGGAGGCCTGCCGCATTAATTGCTTTGCGCCCCCTGTTCCCCGATAATTCCGTTCTGGACAAGCTTGCCGACGACGATGTCCTTGTCGAACGGCTTCATCACATAATCGGTCGCGCCTGCCTCCAGCGCGGCGCGGATATGCGCCATGTCGCATTCGGAGGTGCAGAAAATCACTACAGGCTTCTCGCCCCCAGGTGTTTTTCGCAGGTGGCCAAGGAACTGCATGCCATCCATGACCGGCATATTCCAGTCAAGCATGATCAGTTCCGGCATCGCCTGCCTGCAGGCGTCGAGCGCCATTTCCCCGTTTTTAGCATCCGTGCAATCGAA
This sequence comes from Patescibacteria group bacterium, assembly GCA_035626855.1. GTDB lineage: Bacteria > Pseudomonadota > Alphaproteobacteria > Micavibrionales > UBA2020 > JAPWJZ01. The sequence goes on along the minus strand of DASPMW010000084.1, from coordinate 2,732 downwards.
GGCGAGCGGCTCCAGTATGTTCCGGACGAGCCGCCGGATGACGGCGCTATCATCGACGATCATGCATTTTTTCATTCTGCCCTGCCCATCATCATGCCGCGTCGCCGGTATGGAGCAACGCGGAGGGTTTCAATATAATCATAATCTTCTGCTTCATCGCATAGACGCCGGCGGAGACACGCTGCAGCGCGGGCGCCATCGTCGGCGGCGGCGGCTCGATCCCCGCAGAAGGGACGGTATGCACGTCACCTACCGTATCAACCAGCAGGCTGAACAACTCTCCCTGATCCTCGAAGACAACGCTCATATCGCCGCGGGAGGGGATGGCATTGCGCTCGCTTTCAGTGATGGCGCTGCGCAGATCGATCGCGGTGACGATGCGGCCCCGCAAGTTCATCACCCCACGCACGGCCGGTGGGGCGAGCGGGACAAAGGTCAGAGGCAGCGTTTCCAGCACCCCCTGTACGCGACTGATCGGCACGCCGAACATTTCAGTGCCGAGATAGACCGCGAGGATTTGTTGCGTGTCGCCGATCGTGGTGACTTTAGCCATCAAGCCTCCCCGCCCATGCCCGGTGCGTCCTCGATATACCACCGCGGGTTCACGACGTCGGTCGATTGTTGGTTGAGGATGATCGTATCCAGTAGCATCTCCTCGCTGCGGTCGGGCAGCGCCCCCGTATAACGCGCTATGTCGAGAACTTGGTCGACGATAAGGCCAAAATGGCTGCCCTGATCGTCGAATATGATAAGAAAAGCGTTGTCTGGCGCCAGCGCATTTCCGCCATAGCTGAATACCGGCATTAGGCGGCCGAGATGCTGCAGTACAGGGCGTCCGTTAGACAGTTCAATCTCGTTTTTGCTGATCTCGCGCAAGCGTGACACCATTTTGAGCGGTGCCGCCTTTGGCGTTCGATCGCCAGCCTTGAACAGCAGTAGCAGATTTTCCTGCGCGGCCCCCTCAAGCAGCGGCTTGTCTGTATTATCCTCGCTATCGGATTTTTCCGCGCGCATATTGACAGCCTGCATCAGTTCGGAAGGGTCGAGGATCATGATCACGGTGCCGTCGCCTAAAATCGTATTGCCGGAAAATATGTGCACATCGCGCAGGTTTCGCGCGGCTGGCTTCACGACGATTTCCTCCATGTCGAGCACATGGTCGACGACCAGGCCGAACTGCACTCCCGCCGACTGCGTGACGACGACATAGCGGGTATCGAGCTGTGCGTGCTCCTTGTGCTTGTCCCAGACTTTCAGATAATCCCCGAGATAGATAAGAGGCAAAAGGTGGCCGCGCAGCCGCAGAACCGGCGTGCCGTTCACCGTCTCGATCTCCGTTTCGCAATTCTTTCCGACCATCACCAGTTCGCCCACGGCAAGTTGCGGGAAGGCAAACCTTGCCCCCGCAACCTCGACGATCAGCGCGGGCACGATTGCCAGCGTGAGCGGAATGTTGATCGTGAAGGTCATGCCACGGCCTTCGCTAGACGTCATATGCACACTACCGCCGATTTTCTGGATATTGGCGCGCACGACATCCATCCCAACGCCTCTCCCTGAAACAGACGTCACCCGCTCCGCCGTCGAAAAGCCGGGACGGAAAATGAACTGCTGGATCTGCTGGGGCGACATATTGTTGATCTGCTCCTGCGTCGCCAGTCCGGTGTGCAGCGCGCGATCGACAATTTTTTCGAGCGCAAGGCCGCGGCCGTCGTCGGTAATCTCGATAATGATATGGCCGCCCTGATGATAGGCGTTCAGCCGTATATGCCCAGTTTCCGGCTTGCCTGCCCGAATGCGGTCGGCTGGATCCTCGATGCCATGATCGGCCGCATTGCGCACCATATGCATCAGCGGGTCCTTGATCATTTCGAGGACCTGGCGGTCCAGCTCGGTTTCCTGGCCGCGCATTTCAAGGTCGATGCGTTTACCCAGCTCTGCGCAGACATCGCGGACAATACGCGGCAGGCTGGACCAGGCATTTCCTATGGGCTGCATCCGCGTTTTCATGACGCTTTCCTGCAATTCGGTCACGACCTGATTCAGGCGCTGCAGCGGCATATGGAACAGGTTGTTTTTGGCCGTGCGGTTCGTTTGCAGAAGCTGGTTGCGCGTCAGCACGAGCTCGCTGACGACCGTCATCATGTCTTCCAGCAGGTCAACGCTGACGCGCAGTGTTTGCTGGGACGGGTCATGTCCCTTGTCGGCGGGTTTTTCCCGCGGCCCGCCTTCCGGTTTGGCGGCAGAGGAAAAATCTCCGGAGGCGGAGGACCACTGCTTGCCGCTTTCGGCTGCCTCCTCCTCGAAATCTTCGCTGTCTCCTGAATCATCCTCGCCCACTGGCTTGACGCCGGCAACCGCGTCCATGCGCTCCAGGATTTCCTCATCACTGCCGGGGGGCTCCGCGCCTTTTTCCTCGACCACAGCGGTAATCGACTTGATGCGGTCGACCGCTCCCAGAAGCGCGGTGATGAAATCTGGGGTAACGGAAAGTTTTCGCTCACGCACGAGGTCAAGGATATCTTCGGCGCGGTGCGCGATACGGCCAAGACGGTCCATGCCGATAAAGCCGCAGCTGCCCTTAATCGTGTGGAATACGCGGAAGATACGCGCGAGCAAATCCTGATCCTCAGGGCTGCGTTCAAACAACACTAATGCGTTGTCGAGCTCGGCCAGCCCCTCTTTGGTTTCGATCAGGAATTCGGTCGTGATATCGTCCATGTCGCGCTATA
>DASPMW010000083.1:0-4722 GCA_035626855.1 Patescibacteria group bacterium | reverse complement strand
GCTGGTTGTTGGCGGCGCCCGCAACCACTTTCGCTTTCAGGCGCGGCAGCGTTTCGTCGTTGATGATGCCGCCCAAAGCGCAGGGCGCGAAGACATCGGCATCAACGTCGTAAATGCTGTTGAGCGCAACCGGCATTGCGCCGAACTCGCGGCTCGCCATATCGACGCGGTCAGGCGCCATATCGGTGACGAACAGCTGCGCGCCCGCTTCATGCAGGTGGCGGCAGAGATTGTAGCCGACATTGCCGAGGCCCTGTACGGCCACTTTGAGACCTTTCAGGTCGTTGCGACCCAGGCGGAAGCGCACAGCGGCCTTGAGGCCCGTGAACACGCCGAGCGCGGTCGTCGGCGACGGGTCGCCCGAACCTGCCCCGTGGGAAATGCCGACGACATGGCGCGTCATGCTGTTGATGTGGCTCATATCCTCGACCGTCGTGCCGACGTCTTCGGCGACGATATAACGGCCGCCCATTGCGTCGACCGCGCGGCCCATGGCGCGCATCATGTCGGCGGTCTTGGTTTTCTTGTCGCCGATCATGACGGATTTGCCGCCGCCGAGCGGCAGGCCGGTGATGGCGGCCTTATAAGTCATGCCTTTCGAGAGGCGCAGCACGTCCTTGACCGCCGCCTCGTCGTTTTCATACGCCCACAGGCGGCAGCCGCCAAGCGCGGGGCCGAGCACCGTGCTGTGCAGGGCGATAATCGCCCGCATGCCGGTTTCCTTGTCATGAAAGAAAGAAATCTGCTCGTGCTGATCAAATTCCTTGTGGCTGAAGACAGACATGGAGCGCTCCCTGATGCGTTACCGTTCAGGCGGATAAGCCGCCTGTAATTCCGATTCTCACATTCAGGTATTTCCTGTCCACTAAAAGGCGAATGCAAAAATGCGATAGACGGAATGTTGCAATGCTGCGGCGCGGCTTTGTTTGAATGTATCAATTGCTGCAGTGCGTATTGTTTGTTTATTTTTCGGCAGTGCAGCAGGGTTTGGGGTGTTCCGGTGTTTGCGACCAATTCGCGACGACTCCGCAACTGTCATCCTGAGCGCAGCGAAGGATCTCCCTTGCTTGCGGCAGGGAAAGGGGGATCCTTCGCTGTGCTCAGGATGACGGGTAAGACTACCGCTTGCTCTTCGGCGTAAACGGTCGGTCATTAGGTGTCGATATAATCTGGTCGCGGCGCAGGTCTTCCGGCATAAACACCGGCCCGCCCTCCTTGACCGGCCGTGGCGCGAACTTGCCAAGGCTGATCAGGCGGTCATACATCACGATCGCGCCGGCCACGCCGACATTCACACAGAACTTCATCGGGATCTTGATGACATGCTGGCACCGTTTCAGCATTTCCGGGGAGACGCTATTTTTCTCCGGCCCCAGCACATAGACGGCCTGCGCCGGGTGGCGGAAGCTCGGCAGCTCGACCGCGCCTTCGACCAGTTCGACCGCCACCATCGAGGTGCCGCGCGGCAGCTTCAGGTCGCCGACGGACTGGTAATTATAGAACGGGATATGATCGAACGCGCCCGAGGTGTCGCTTTCCCGCATCGCATGCAGGTCGATCTCGGTATTCACCGTAAAGAAAAAGCTCGCCCCGAAACTGTGCGCCGACCGCAGCAGGTTCCCCACATTCATGGGCTTCGATATGCCCTCGACGCCAATTCCGAAATAGCCGCGCATTTTTAACCTTCGGATAGTTAAATCAGAAACCTTTAAGTATATCTTTCAACTGCTTCAAAGCCTCTGGGGCAAACCTAATCGACTGGCTTTTCTTATTCTTGATTTGACGTTGAGCGGAACCATAGGTGTCAATCTGAAGAAGTTTAGTGCAACGATTGAGAAAGTGCATGCTACCGGTTGATGAGTAGAATTTTTTTCCAAATCCACTCTATCCAATTTCTTAACAAGAGCCATGTCTCACTCCTTTTGTAATTGAAATATATTTTCAGGGTTTCAACTCCGCCAAATCCTTGTAAAGCCCCAGCGCCTCCGGGTTCGCCAGTGCTTCGACGTTTTTCACGTCGCGGCCGTGGATCATGTCGCGGACGGCGAGTTCGGTGATTTTGCCGGATTTGGTGCGGGGGATGTCGGTGACGGCGATGATCTTGGCCGGCACGTGGCGGGGGGAGGCCTGTTCGCGGATGGCTTTTTTGAGGCGCAGCTGCAGCGCTTCGTCGAGACGCATGCCGGGTTTCAGCACGACGAACAAAACCACGCGCACGTCGTTCTCCCAGTCCTGCCCGACCGCGATGCTTTCCTTGATTTCGGGCTGCTGTTCGACGATGCGGTAAATCTCCGCCGTGCCGATGCGCACGCCGCCGGGGTTCAATGTCGCGTCGGAGCGGCCATGGATGATAAGGCCGTGGTGCGGCGTCCATTCGCACCAGTCGCCGTGGCACCAGATGCCGGGGAAGCGTTCGAAATAGGCCTTGCTGTATTTTTCGCCGCCTGCGTCGTTCCAGAAGCCGACGGGCATGCAGGGGAACGGCGTCTTGCAGACGAGTTCGCCCTTGCCGCTCGCCATGTGTTTGGCGCTGTCGTCGACCACATCGACATCCATGCCCAGTCCCGGTCCCTGGATTTCGCCGCGATAGACGGGCGAGATCGGGTTGCCGAGCACGAAGCACGAGACAATATCGGTGCCGCCGGAAATCGAGGCCAGCTGCGCATCGGGGAAGACCGCGTCATAAACGTAATCAAAGCCTTCATGCGATAGCGGCGAGCCGGTCGAGGTGATCAGCCGCACGGTCGAAAGCTCGAGCCGGTCGGTCACGTTCACGCCAGCTACGCGCAGGGCGTCGATATATTTGGCGGAGGTTCCGAACAACGTGCATTCATGGCGGCCGACGAAATCGAACAGCGCGTAGCCGTCGGGATAGAAGGGCGAGCCGTCGTAGAGCAGCAGCGTCGCCTCCGACGCCAGCGCGGAGACGAGCCAGTTCCACATCATCCAGCCGCAGGTGGTGAAATAAAACACATTGTCGCCGCGCTTCACGTCGGATTGCAGGCGGTGTTCCTTGAGGTGCTGGATCAGCGTGCCGCCCGCGCCGTGGACGATGCATTTCGGGATGCCCGTCGTGCCCGACGAAAACATGATGTAGAGCGGCGTATTGAAATCGAACTTCTCGAACTGGATTTCGGCGGGGCGGAATTTCTTGCGGAACTCCTCGAAGGAAACAGCCCAGAGCGCGGCGATATCGAGGCGCAAATATTCGACGATGACGGTTTTCTTCAAGCTTGGCAGCTTGTCCATCACTTCCTTGATCTTGGCGCGGCAGTCGATTTCCTTGCCGTTGTAGTAATAGCCGTTGCAGGCGAACATCACCTTCGGCTCGATCTGGCCGAAACGGTCGAGCACCCCCTGCACGCCGAAATCGGGGGAGGCGGAGGACCAGATGGCGCCGAGGCTGGCGGTCGCCAGCATCGCGATCACGGCTTCGGGCATGTTGGGCAGGAAGCCCGCAACGCGGTCACCCTTCGTCACGCCGAGTTCCTGCAGCGCCTGCCGCACCTGGCTGACCTGGTCGTACAGATCTTTGTGGGAGAGCGTGCGGTTGACCTTGCCCTCCCCGCTGAAAACGATCGCTGTTTCTTCGTCATAGCGGCGCAGCAGGTTCTGCGCGAAGTTCAGCTTCGCATCGGGGAAGAAGCGGCCGTCCTGAAAGGACTTGCGGGCCGCGAAGACGGTCTTGCCTTTGTCGCCGATGATCTCGCAATCGTCCCAGACGCGGTCCCAGAATTTTTCCTTGTGCTCCACCGACCAGCGCCAGAATTCCCGGTAATTTTTGAAGCTGGCCTTTTCATCCCTCGCAACCGCCTGAATGAATTTCCACAGCTGGGTGGTTTCCGGCGCATCGGGCTGCCATTTCAGGTCGAATTCGGGGCTTGCTGCCTGCGGTTGTGCGGACATAATGGGACCTCGCGAGAAAAAATTTCTGTACATCATATATGCCGGAGGGCATAGTATCCATACCGAATTAACCAATGAAAAACAATGGCTTCTGGCGAAATTAAGGGCAAAAGCGAAGCGGGCGCGGAATGGCCCGCGCTGATGCTTGCCGCGCAGAACGGCGATGCAAATGCCTACCGGCGCCTCTTGCGCGAAATCACGCCACCCTTGCGCGCGTTTTTGCGCGCGCGGTTTTTCGCGCGCGAGCATATCGATGATATCGTTCAAGAAATTTTGCTCGCGATCCATGCCGCCCGCCACACTTACCGCCCCGAGCAGCCCTTCCGCAACTGGATGTACGGCGTCGCGCGGCACAAGATGATCGACTACATGCGCAAGCACGGCCGCGTGAACGCCAATGAAATCAGCGATGACGAGCTTGTAACCTTGATTGGGGATCACGCGAATACACCTGAAGAGGCGCTTTTAGGCAAGGACGTCAAGAAAGCGCTGGCGCAGCTGCCCGACAAGCAGCGCGAGGTGCTGCTGATGACGCGGGTCGAGGGGTTTTCGATGGCCGAAGTCGCGAAAAAACTGGGCATGACCGAAACTGCCGTCAAGGTGACGGCGCACCGCGCGACAAAACGCATGAAGGAGTGGCTGCTTGAGTACGGATACTGACAAACTGATCGAAAGTTTGGGACAGGACCTCAAGCCCGTGAAACCCATGGCGGGCGCGGGGCCGCTCGCGGCCGTGCTGTCGGTCCTGTCCCTCGCCGCCGTCTTCGGCGCGATCCAGCTCTTCACCAAGGGCCTCCGGCCCGACTGGCAGGTTAT
>DASPMW010000082.1:0-18141 GCA_035626855.1 Patescibacteria group bacterium | reverse complement strand
AGATAAAGGTTTCGGCGAGATCGTAGTTGGAGCGGGTGTTGAGACCGATCTCTTTCAGCTCGGCAAAAGTCACCGGCTTTTCGGGCCAGATGATCGTATTGTCCCGGTCGTAATAAAACAGCAGCGGCGTTTCGAATACCTGCTGCGCGTGGCGTCGGATGAAATCATCACCGTCTTTCGCTTCCAGCAGCGATTTCGGGATCGCGCCCTGATCGCCGAATGCTTCGTAAAAAGCGGCGCGGGGATTATAATCGAGCCGCTCATTCTTGCCTTCGATGAAAGCAGGATAATTTCCAAACAGCGCAAAGATCGGCGCCTGCAGGGCATAGCCCGTGGCCAGCAGGTCATGCAGGTCATTCGGGTCCTTGTAGCTCAGGCTGATCTGGGTGCTGGTCGCCAGCAGCGTGACCTTCAGGAATTCGGGCGCCTTGTGCAGCTTCATTCCCTTCACAAGTCCGCGCGCGCGATCGCGGTCGACGAGGTTATCTTCCGCGGATCGCAGCGTCGCGAAGGGGAAGAAGGGGGAATCATTCGCGACGAAGCCTTTCGCTTCGATCGCCTGGTGGTAATCGTCCCAGGACTGCCTGATTTCCTTCACCAGCTGCGGCACTTCGGTGACGCGGAAAGGGGGGCTCGCGTATTCCACGGCAGAGGCCATTTCAAGCTGCGCCTGATGGCCGAGTTTCTTGAGGTAGCCGAGCAGTTCGGCGGTGTCCTGCGTGGTCGTCGCAACGGGCTGGCCATTCGCGCCCTGCTTGTAAACGCCGATCTCGGTTTCAAACCCGATATACTGTTTGTCGAGCGGAAGGCCATTGCCCTGATAATAGGGAATGACGTCATCGATGGAATGGATAAGGGTGAAATCGTCTCTGCGAACGTCGGTCATGTTGTTTCTGCCTTTGCGCAAATAGCTTGCGCCGATATCTGCGCCGGATACGGCGCGTGTTGCGAATGAAGAAATCCGGAAGCTAAACCGGAATCACATTCGGCTGGGGCAGGGATGACAGGTCGTCTGGAGATTGCTGATGTACGCGGCCACGGGGTTAGTCCTTTTTCTGCGGTAAACCGCAGTTACCCTGCGGCGCTTTAGCTGTTGGTCACGCGGCAGCAAGCTGACATCAAATCCCGCGGTTCTTGCGAACAGCTCAGATATAACCATATATCGACTTAATCTGTCAAGGAATTTGCCGCGGGGCAACAATCACGGCAAACCTGCTTACTTTTCATGGCGATGATTTTTCCGTTTACCCGGCGCGGGCAGGGGGGCAAGCTGGAAAAATGGATGAGATAAAGTCGCCCAACCGAATCCGCGAGCTCGAAATCGCCAAGGCTCGTGTCGAAATGAAACGCGAGGCGAAGCGCCGCACTGTGCGTCACACCATTGTCGAGTGGACGCTCGTCCGGTCACTGGCGTGGTCGGAGCGGATCATCGTCGTCGTTGCGGCGATTCTGTTCCTGCTCGACAAGGAGCATGAATTCCTGACCTTCTCCGGTGTCGGCTTCATGGTTTTCAGCCTGATCTTCCTCGGACCGGTCTATGGCATCCTGATGTTTCTCACGGCGCTGCTGGTCTACCGGATACTCAAGCGAATCAACCGCTATCCTAAAAATTCAAAGGAATTCCGCCGCGCGATATACCCTATCTATATAGGCTGGGTTCCGCTGATCCACTTTCTCAGTTACCACGCCATGCGCTTTTACTTTGAAGTGGTCAAAAGCGTCCCCGCCTGGGACAGCCTGAAAGCGCTGATCGCCAAAACACTGCCGATGTTCAAATAGGCAGTGTTTAGCGCGGTGATGCGGGATGAGGTGGAAGACTAGAACGACCCGGATGAAAACTCGGTACGGTTGCTGCCTCTCGGCCCTGGCCGGGTTCGCGAGACATTCGCCCGCCCTAGCCTTCCGGGGAGCAATATGGGGCGATTCAAACTTTCTGGCAAGCTGATAAAGACTTGGAGGGGGGTTGTTCCGGACTGGGATTGTCTTATGTCAATCACTCAGGAAAATCCTGCCTGGACCGAATTTTGCCGAATCAAGACACTTCCGCCGTAAGCAAGCTAAAGGGCGGCCAATTTTACAGACTGACGGTTTATTGCTAGCAAACGGCCTTGCGCGACATAATATGTCTTAACATAAACGACACCATGGGGTTCAAGCGCAGAAAAATCAAAAACTACCGCAATATAAACAGAATGCTTGACCTTGCATTGAACCGTGATATATTGCGCACGCTCTAAGGATGGGCTGGTAGTAGACAGTTTGGTCTAGACGCAGTCCGGTTTTTTTAACCGTCTTCCGCGGGAAAAGTGGAAGTTCGACTGATCTCTCGATCAGTATCCTGCCGCGCATTTGTAAAAGTGCGCATCGCAGGTGTTGCCCTCATCCTCCAGAACGATTTTGTTGTTAAACCAACAGAACACGATTTTGTTGTTAAACCGAGGAAGGGCTATAAATGCCAACAGTCAATCAACTCGTCCGCAAGGGCCGCGTTCCGCAGTTCAAGAAGAAAAAGAACGCGGATCTTCAGGGTAACCCCCAGAAACGCGGCGTTTGCACGCGCGTCTACACCACGACCCCGAAAAAGCCGAACTCCGCGCTGCGCAAAGTCGCGAAAGTGCGCATGACCAACGGTCGTGAAGCCATCTGCTACATCCCCGGCGTCGGCCACAACCTGCAGGAACACTCTGTCGTGCTCGTGCGCGGCGGCCGTGTGAAAGACCTGCCCGGCGTTCGCTACAAAATCATCCGCGGCACCCTCGACACCCAGGGCGTCGATAAACGCAAAAAATCGCGCTCCCGCTACGGCGCGAAGAAACCGAAATAAGGGGTTCTGAAATATGTCTCGTCGCCATTCCGCAAAAAAACGCGAAATTCTCCCGGATCCGAAGTTCAACAACCTGATCCTCGCCAAGTTCATGAACGTCATCATGATCTCGGGCAAGAAATCGGTTGCTGAGAACATCGTTTACGGCGCATTCGACATCATCGCGTCGAAAACGAAAATGGACCCGATCGTCTTCTTCATGGAAGCGCTCGACAAGGTGAAGCCCGCGATCGAGGTGAAGTCCCGTCGCGTCGGCGGCGCCACCTACCAGGTTCCTATCGAAGTCCGCCCGACCCGCTCGATCGCTGTCGCGATGCGCTGGATCAAGGACGCGGCGCTGAAGCGCAACGACAAGACCATGGAAGCAAAGCTTGCCTCCGAAATCATGGATGCGCATAACGACCGCGGCGCGGCCGTGAAGAAGCGCGAAGACACCCACAAAATGGCAGAGGCCAACAAGGCCTTCGCGCATTTCCGCTGGTAAGAAAAGCAAGGTAATAGGGGAAGCAGAAGTATCATGGCTGAAACAAAAAAATACCCTCTGGAGCGCTATCGCAACATCGGCATCATGGCCCACATCGACGCGGGCAAGACGACGACGACCGAGCGTATCCTGTACTACACCGGCAAATCGCATAAGATCGGCGAAGTGCACGAGGGTACTGCGACCATGGACTGGATGGAGCAGGAGCAGGAGCGCGGCATCACGATCACTTCCGCCGCCACGACCTGCTTCTGGAAGGACCATCGCATCAACATCATCGACACCCCTGGTCACGTTGACTTCACGATCGAAGTCGAGCGCTCGCTCCGCGTCCTCGACGGCGCCGTGACCGTGTTCGACTCCGTCGCCGGGGTCGAGCCCCAGTCCGAGACCGTCTGGCGCCAGGCAGACAAATACGGCGTTCCCCGTATCTGCTTCGTCAACAAAATGGACCGCACCGGCGCGAACTTCTATCGCACCGTCGACATGATCATCGACCGCCTCGGCGCCGTGCCGCTGGTCACCCAGCTGCCGATCGGCACCGAAGCCGAGCATATCGGCCTCGTCGACCTGCTGAAAATGAAGGCCCTCATCTGGAAAGATGAATCGCTGGGCGCGGAGTTCTCGGAAGTCGAGATCCCGGCTGACCTCGCTGAAAAGGCAAAAGAATACCGCGTGAAGCTCATCGAGACGGCTGTCGAGATGGACGACCAGGCGATGAGCGATTACCTCGATGGCAAAGAGCCCTCGATCGAAACCCTCAAGAAATGCATCCGCAAAGGCACGATCGCCTACAAATTCGTTCCGATCGTCTGCGGCGCGGCATTCAAGAACAAAGGCGTTCAGCCCCTGCTGGATGCGGTTGTGGACTACCTCCCGAACCCGCTCGAAATGCCCCAGATCGAAGGCACGATGCCCGGCAAGGAAGAAGAAGCCGTCATCCGCAAGCCCGACGAAAAAGAGCCGTTCGCGGGCCTCGCATTCAAGATCATGAATGATCCCTATGTCGGCACGCTGACCTTCTGCCGCATCTACTCGGGCAAGCTGGAATCCGGTTCCTACGTCCTGAACTCGGTGAAGGACAAGAAAGAACGCATCGGCCGCATGCTGCTGATGCACGCAAACACCCGCGAAGAGATCAAGGAAGCAACCGCTGGCGACATCGTCGCGCTGGTCGGCATGAAGGACACCACGACCGGTGACACCCTCTGCGATCCCGACAAGCCCGTGATCCTCGAGCGCATGGTATTCCCGGAGCCTGTCATCTCGATCGCGGTCGAGCCGAAGTCGAAGGCCGACCAGGAAAAGATGGGCATGGCGCTCGCGCGCCTCGTCGCGGAAGATCCCTCGCTGCGCGTCAACTCTGACCAGGAATCCGGCCAGACCATCCTGCGCGGCATGGGCGAATTGCACCTCGACATCATCATCGACCGCATGAAGCGCGAATTCAAAGTGGAAGCCAATATCGGCGCTCCGCAGGTCGCGTACCGCGAGACGATCACCAAGATGGGCGAGATCGATTACACCCACAAGAAACAGTCGGGCGGTTCGGGCCAGTTCGCCCGCGTCCTGATCCGTTTCGAGCCGGGCGAGACCGGTTCGGGCTTCATCTTCGAAACCGACATCGTCGGCGGCTCGGTTCCCAAGGAATACATCCCGGGCGTCGAAAAAGGCCTGGAAGCGATCAAGGAAACGGGCGTTATCGCCGGCTTCCCCTGCATCGACTTCAAGGCAACGCTGTTTGACGGCGCTTACCACGACGTCGACTCCTCGGCGCTTGCATTCGAGATCGCGGCCCGCGCCGCATTCCGCGAAGGCATTCCGAAGTGCAAGCCGGCGCTGCTGGAACCGGTCATGAAAGTCGAAGTCGTCACCCCCGAAGACTATATGGGCGACGTGATCGGCGACCTGAACAGCCGTCGTGGCCAGGTCAACGCGATGGACAGCCGCGGCAACGCGCGCGTCATCACCGCGATGGTCCCGCTTGCGAACATGTTCGGCTACATCAACACCCTCCGCTCCATGAGCCAGGGCCGCGCGCAGTACTCGATGGAATTCCACCATTACGAGCAGGTGCCGCAGGCAATCGCTGATGAAGTGAAAGCGAAAATGGCTTAAACGATCGACTACCGAGTTAACTGAAAACTGACATAGCAAGAAGGAAGACTAGAAATGGCTAAAGGCAAGTTTGAACGTAACAAACCGCACGTCAACATCGGCACCATCGGTCACGTCGACCATGGCAAAACCTCGCTGACGGCTGCGATCACGAAAGTCCTCGCCGAAACCGGCCAGGCTGAATACAAAGCCTATGACCAGATCGACGGCACGCCCGAAGAGCGGGAGCGCGGCATCACGATCTCGACCGCGCACGTCGAATACGAAACCCCCGGCCGCCACTACGCGCACGTCGACTGCCCCGGCCACGCTGACTACGTGAAGAACATGATCACCGGCGCAGCGCAGATGGACGGCGCGATCCTCGTCGTTTCCGCAGCTGACGGCCCGATGCCGCAGACCCGCGAGCACATCCTGCTCGCGCGCCAGGTCGGCGTTCCCGCGATCGTCGTGTTCATGAACAAGATGGACATGGCTGACCCGGAACTCGCTGACCTCGTCGAAATGGAGATCCGCGAACTCCTGACGAAGTACAAATTCCCCGGCGACGACGTTCCTTTCGTGAAAGGCTCGGCTCTGTCGGCTCTCGAAGGCAAGTCGGACGGCTTCGGCAAGGAAGCAATCCAGGCTCTCATGAAAGCCGTTGACGAATACATCCCGACCCCGGCACGCGCGAAGGACAAGCCCTTCCTGATGCCCGTCGAGGACGTGTTCTCGATCTCCGGCCGTGGCACGGTTTGCACCGGCCGCGTCGAGCAGGGCGTGATCAAAGTTGGCGAGGAAGTCGAGATCGTCGGCCTCCGTCCGACCACCAAGACCACCATCACCGGCGTTGAAATGTTCCGCAAGCTGCTCGATCAGGGTGAGGCTGGCGACAACATCGGCGCTCTCCTGCGCGGCACCAAGCGCGAAGAAGTCGAGCGTGGCCAAGTTCTGTGCGCGCCCGGCTCGATCAAGCCGCATACGAAGTTCAAGGCAGAAGCTTACGTCCTCACGAAGGACGAAGGTGGCCGCCACACGCCGTTCTTCACCAACTACCGTCCCCAGTTCTACTTCCGTACGACTGACGTGACCGGCATGGTGAAACTGCCCGACGGCGTCGAGATGGTCATGCCTGGCGACAACATCACCATGGAAATCGAGCTGATCGCTCCGATCGCCATGGATCCGGGTCTCCGTTTCGCTATCCGCGAGGGTGGCCGTACGGTGGGCGCAGGCGTCGTCGCCTCGATCATCGAGTAAGTGATTTAGAGATATGGCCCCGCCGGATGGCCGGCGGGGCCTGCTCTGAAGAAGAATTCAAGAAGGATTGATACAATGGAAGCGCAAAACATCCGAGTCAGGCTCCGGGCATATGATCACCGTATCCTCGATCAGTCGACGAAGGAAATTGTGAACACCGCGAAACGTACCGGCGCAGAAGTGCGCGGTCCGATCCCGCTGCCGACGCAGATCGAGAAATTCACGGTCCTGCGCTCCCCGCACGTGGACAAGAAGTCGCGCGAACAATTCGAGATCCGCACGCACAAGCGCTTGCTGGATATCGTCAACCCGACCCCGCAAACGATCGACGCGCTGATGAAGCTCGACCTCGCGGCCGGCGTCGATGTGGAGATCAAGCTCTAAGCTTGAGAAGATTTAGGAAGAAGGACGAATAAAATGCGTACCGGTTTAATTGCACAGAAGCTTGGCATGTCGCGCGTGTTCGACGCGAACGGCAAGCATGTTCCCGTGACCCTGCTCAAGGTCGAGGACCTCCAGGTCGTCGCCGTGCAGACGAAAGAGAAAAACGGCTACACTTCCGTGCAGCTGGGCGCCGTCAACAAGCGCGCCAAGAACGTGGCGAAGCCGCAGCGCGGCCACTTCGCGAAAGCGAAAGTGGAGCCGAAAGCGAAGCTCGTCGAATTCCGCGTCTCGGAAGAGAACCTGCTGGAAATCGGCGCGGAGCTGTCGGTCGAGCATTTCGTGCCCGGCCAGTTCGTCGACGTCTCCGGCGTCACGATCGGTAAAGGCTACCAGGGCGTCATGAAACGCTGGAACTTCGGCGGCCTGCGCGCAACGCACGGCGTGTCCGTCTCCCACCGCTCGCCCGGTTCGACCGGTCAGCGCCAGTCCCCTGGCCGCGTCTTCAAGAACAAGAAGATGGCCGGTCACATGGGTAACAAGAACCGCACGATCCCGAACCTGCGCGTCGTCGATGTGCTTCCCGAACAGGGCATTATCCTGGTCGAGGGCGCCGTCACCGGCCACAAAGGCAGCTGGGTCACCATTAAGGACGCTGTGAAGAAAAAAGCTCACAAAGACTCGCCGAAGCCGGCGGGCCTGAAGAGCAAGGCGCCGAAGTCGGAAGCAAAATCCGAAGCGGCTCCCGCTGAAGCAGCTCAAGGTTAAGGAAGGGTACAATGAAAGTCGCCGTAAAAAGCCTCGATAACAAAAAAGTGGGTGACATCGACCTCGCCGATGACATCTTCGGCGTGAAAGTCCGCGCCGACATCCTGCACCGCATGGTCAACTGGCAGCTGGCGAAGCGCCGCTCCGGCAACCACAAGACGAAGCAGGTCGGCGAAATCTCCGGCACCGGCAAGAAGCCGCACAGCCAAAAAGGCACGGGCCAGGCTCGCGCCGGTTCGCGCCGCAACCCGCAGCATCGCGGCGGCGCCGTGATCTTCGGACCGGTCGTGCGCGATCACGCCCACAGCCTGCCGAAAAACGTCCGCAAGCTCGCGCTGAAGACCGCGCTGTCGGCGAAACAGGCTGAAGGCAAGCTGGTCATTCTCGATGCAGCCGTCTCCAAGTCGCACAAGACGAAAGAAATGGCGAAAACGCTCGAAACCCTCGGCCTCACCTCGGCGCTCTTCGTCGATGCGAATCCCGACGTGATGTTCACCCGCGCGATCCGCAACATCAAGTACATGGACGTGCTGCCCGAGAAAGGCATCAACGTGTACGACATCCTGCGCCGCGACACCCTGGTCCTGACCAAGGAAGCGATCGCACAACTGGAGGCCCGACTGAAATGACCGCCGCAAAGAAAAAAGAAAAGAAAGCACCGCAACTGACGGAAAGCCTCTACCAGGCGATCCAGACCCCGGTCATCACCGAAAAGGCGACCCTGGGCAGCCAGTATAACCAGTACACGTTCCGCGTGCCGCTGACCGCCGACAAGGCGCAGATCCGCGACGCAATCGAAGCGGTGTTCAAGGTGAAGGTGGTGAAAGTCAACACCTCGGTGCAGCTCGGCAAAACCAAGATCTTCAAGGGCCGCAAGGCTTACCGCAGCGACCGCAAGAAAGCGATCGTTACCCTCGAGCAGGGCCAGACGATCGACGTTTCCACCGGAGTTTAAGAAAGTTTTGGGCCCTGACGGCCCGAAGTAGATGAGGAAGTAACATGGCACTCAAATCATACCGCCCGACATCGCCCGGCATGCGCACGATGATCCGCGTCGATCGCAGCGAGCTGCACAAAGGCAAGCCCGAGCGCTCGCTGATCGACAAGAACCACCATCGCGCGACCGGCCGCAACAACCAGGGCGAGATCACGTCCTGGCACCGCGGCGGCGGCCACAAGCGCCGTTATCGCGTCCTCGACTTCAAGCGCCAGAAATTCGACATGGAAGCAACCGTCGAGCGTCTGGAATACGATCCGAACCGCACGGCCTGGATCGCGCTCGTGAAATACACCGACGGCGAACTCGCCTACATCATCGCGCCCCAGCGTCTCGCTGCAGGCGACAAGGTGATTGCGGCCGAGAAAGCCGACATCAAGCCGGGCAACGCGATGTTCATCAAGAACATCCCGGTCGGCACGCTCGTCCACAACGTTGAGCTGCACCCCGGCAAGGGCGGCCAGCTGGCGCGCTCGGCAGGCACTTCGATGCAGATCGTCGGCCGTGACAGCGGCTGGACACAGGTCAAGATGAACTCGGGCGAACTTCGCCTCATCAACGGCAACTGCCTCGCGACGGTTGGCTCGGTTTCCAACACCGACCATTCCAACGTGCAGATGGGTAAAGCCGGCCGCAAGCGCTGGCTTGGGTGGAAGCCGCATAACCGCGGCGTCGTCATGAACCCGATCGATCACCCGCATGGTGGTGGCGAGGGCAAATCCTCGGGCGGCCGTCATCCGGTTTCGCCTTGGGGCAAGTCTGCTAAAGGCGGCAAGACCCGCAAGAACAAGAAAACCGACAAATTCATCCTGCGCCGCCGCAAGAACAAGCGTCTCGCAGCAGGCCAATAAAGGAGTAGCGAAACATGGCACGTTCTGTTAAAAAGGGTCCCTTCGTCGCAGGTTATCTGCTGCAGAAGGCTGACAAGGCGCGTACGTCGGGCCGCAACGAGGTCATCAAGACCTGGTCCCGCGCCTCGACCATCCTGCCGCAATTCATCGGCCTGACTTTTGGCGTTTATAACGGCCAGAAGTTCATTCCGGTGCTCGTGACCGACAATATGATCGGCCACAAATTCGGCGAATTCGCGCCCACCCGCCAGTTCTCGCAGCATACCGCTGCCGGCGCTGACAAGACGGCCACCAAAGCGTAAGCGAGTAGAAAATGACCAAGATTGCAAAAGCAAAACCCTCGGGCAAGCGCCTGGAAAACGAAGCGATCGCGAAGGCGCGCTACATCAAGGGCGGCGAGCGCAAGCTCAACCTGCTCGCGCAGCTGATCCGCGGCAAGTCGGCGGCGAAAGCCCTCATCGACCTCGAATTCTCGCAGCGCCGCGTCGCCCGCGAAGTGAAGAAGGTCCTTGAGGCGGCGATCGCCAACGCGGAAAACAACCACAACCTCGATGTCGACCGCCTTTTCGTGTCCGAAGCGATTGTCGGCAAGACGATGGTCATGGGTCGCCTGCACACCCGCGGCCGCGGCCGTTCGGCGCCCATCGAAAAGCCGTTCTGCAATATCACCATCCGCGTCCAGGAACGCGCGGCTGAAGAGAAAAAAGCTAAAAAAGCAGCCAAAGGCGCGAAAAAAGAGGGCAAGAAGCCCGCTGCCGCCAAGGCCGATGACAACAAACAAGCCGCCGAATAAGAAAGGTCTAGGAGTATAAAGCATGGGTCAGAAGGTTAACCCGATTGGTCTGAGACTGGGCATCAACCGCACCTGGGACAGCCGTTGGTACGCAGGTAAGGATTATGCGACCAAGCTGCTGCAGGATATCGCGCTGCGCAAATACGTGCTCGAGACCCTCAAGCCCGCGGGCGTCGCGCGCGTGATCATCGAGCGTGCGGCCAACAAGACCAACGTGACGATCCACTCGGCCCGTCCCGGCGTCATCATCGGCAAAAAAGGCTCCGACATCGAAAAGCTCCGCAAGGACCTTTCGAAGTTCACCGGCGGCGACGTCACCCTGAACATCGTCGAGATCCGCAAGCCCGAGACCGATGCGCAACTCGTCGCTGACGGCATCGCGCAGCAGCTCGAGCGCCGCGTTTCGTTCCGCCGCGCCCTCAAGCGCGCCGTGCAGTCCGCACAGCGCCTCGGCGTGGGCGGCATCAAGGTGGCCGCTTCCGGCCGTCTCGCCGGTGCAGAGATCGCTCGCCGCGAAGGCTACCGCGAAGGCCGCGTTCCCCTGCATACGCTCCGCGCGGATGTGGACTACGCGACCAGCCGCGCGTCGACCACCTACGGCATCATCGGCGTGAAGGTCTGGATCTTCAAAGGCGAGATCCTGGGCCATGACCCGATGGCACGCGACAAGAAAATGCAAGATCAACAGCCGTCCCGCGTCTAAGGCTGAAGAGAAGAAGGAAATACGACCATGATGTCACCCAAGAAAATGAAGTTCCGCAAGGCGCATAAAGGCCGCATTCACGGCAAGGCGACTTCCGGCAACTACCTGTCCTACGGCAGCTTCGGCCTCAAGGCGACCAGCCCCGAGCGCCTGACCGCGCGCCAGATCGAGGCGGCACGCCGCGCGATCACGCGCCACATGAAGCGCCAGGGCCGTCTCTGGATCCGTATGTTCCCGGATGTGCCGGTGTCGAAAAAACCCCTCGAAGTCCGCATGGGCTCGGGCAAGGGTTCGCCGGAATTCTACGTTTGCCGCGTGAAGCCCGGCAAGATCATGTTTGAACTCGACGGCGTCTCCCGCCAGCTCGCAGAAGAGGCTTTCGAGCTCGCTTCCGCGAAGCTGCCGATCAAGACCCGCTTCGTGGCGCGCGACTAAGAAGGTAAAAGACAATGAAAACCGCAGATCTCAGAGCAAAGACGAAAGACGAGCTGGAGCAGGAACTCCTGACGCTCCGCAAGGAACAGTTCAACTTCCGCTTCCAGAAGTCCACCGGCCAGCTGGAAAACACGGGCAGCATCCGCATCGCGCGCCGCAATATCGCGAAGATCAAGACTGTGCTGAACGAACAGAAATCGGGCAAGGCGCCGGCTGCGAAGCCTGCGAAAGCGAAAGCCGAGAAGGCCGCCGCTCCCAAGAAGAAAAAATCCAAGGAGTAATGAAACATGCCTCGTCGTGTACTTGAAGGCAAAGTCGTCAGCAACAAAAACGCCAAGACCGTGACGGTCTTGGTCGAGCGCAAGATTCGTGATCCGCTCTACGGCAAGATCATGCGCCGCTCGGCAAAATACGCCGCGCACGACGAAAACAATACGTGGAACATCGGCGACCAGGTCTCGATCGAAGAGTGCCGCCCAATCTCCAAGTCGAAAAAATGGCGCGTTATCGGCGGCAAGGTGATGGGCGAAAGCCAGGCGCTGACCGTGGACGAGGCTGAAGCAAAACGCGCTTCGGCGAAACGCGACCTCGCGGCGAAAGATGCGGCCGAAGGCAAGACCGCCGCACCCGCGAAAGCAGAAACCAAGGCTCCCGCGAAAGCGAAGCCGAAGAAAAAATAACGAACGAGATACATAGAGACTTAGACGTTAAGTTTAGGACTTGAAACCCTCAGGATACAAAGAAAGGTCAAGACCATGATTCAGATGGAATCCAATCTGGAAGTTGCCGACAACAGCGGCGCACGTAAGGTTATGTGCGTTAAAGTTCTCGGCGGTTCCAAGCGACGCACGGCCGGCATCGGCGACGTGATCGTCGTCTCCGTGAAAGACGCCATTCCGCGCGGCCGCGTTAAAAAGGGCACCGTCCACAAGGCTGTGATCGTCCGCACCTCGACTGCGCTCAAGCGCGAAGACGGCTCGGTCATCCGCTTCGACCGCAATGCCGCGGTCCTCATCAACGCGGCAGGCGAGCCGATCGGCACCCGTATCTTTGGACCGGTCACCCGCGAACTGCGCTCCAAGAACTTCATGAAAATCATCTCGCTCGCGCCGGAGGTCCTCTAATCATGGCGAAACTGAAACTCAAAAAAGGCGACAAGGTCGTCGTCCTCACCGGCAAAGACAAAGGCAAGACCGGCGAGATCAAGAAAGTGCTCGTCGACGAAATGAAAGTCGTCGTCCAGGGCATTAATGTCCAGACCAAGCACCGCAAGCCGGGCGGCCAGTCCGCCGGCGGCCTCGACAAGATCGAAGCGCCGATCCACTACTCGAACGTGGCAGCGGTCGACCCGAAAACCAACAAAGCATCGCGCGTCGGCTTCAAGACGGTCGGCGGCGACAAAGTTCGCTTCGCCCGTAAGTCCGGCGAAGTGATCGAGTAAGAGGCAGTCATGGCAAAAGCAGAAGCAAAAAACCAGTCCCGCTTGAAGAAGCTCTACGTCGAGAAGATCAAGCCCGAGCTGAAGAAGCAATACGGCTACAAGAGCGACTTCGCCATTCCGAAGCTCGACAAGATCGTCGTCAACATGGGCGTCGGCGAAAACGCGCAGGACAGCAAGAAGATCCAGGGCGCCATCAACGACATGACCGCGATCACCGGCCAGAAGCCGCTCGTGACCAAGTCGCGCAAGGCAATCGCGGCGTTCAAGCTGCGCGAAGGCCTGCCGATCGGCTGCAAAGTCACGCTGCGCGGCGAGCGCATGTACGAATTCCTTGACCGCCTGGTCACGATCGCCATGCCCCGCATCCGCGACTTCCGCGGCATTTCGGACCGTTCTTTCGACGGCAACGGCAACTACGCCCTCGGCCTGAAAGAGCAGATCATTTTCCCCGAGATCAACTTCGACAAGGTCGATGCCATTCGCGGCATGGACATCATCATCTGCACGACCGCAAAGACTGATGACGAAGCAAAATCTCTGCTGAAGGGCTTCAAGCTGCCCTTCCGCCTCCGCTAAGAAAAGGACAACAGACAATGGCAAAACTCAGCTCTGTCAACAAGAACGAGAAGCGCAAGAAGATGGTTAAGCAGTACGCCGCGAAATGGGCGAAACTGAAGGCGATCGCGCACGACTACTCGAAGCCGGCCGATGAGCGCTTCCAGGCGCAGCTCGCGATGGCGAAACTGCCGCGCAATTCGCATCCGACGCGCGTCCGCAACCGCTGCGCCCTCACGGGCCGCGCGCGCGGCAACTACCGCAAATTCGGCATCTCGCGCCTGATGCTCCGCGAACTGGCGTCCCAGGGAATGATCCCCGGCGTCACGAAATCCAGCTGGTAAGGGAGGTATATACAAATGTCATTCAACGATCCCCTCAGCGATCTCGTCACCCGCATCCGCAACGGCCAGGCTGCCCGCCTCTCGGCGATCAAGAGCCCGGCTTCCAAGCTGCGCACGAACCTTCTGGAAGTGCTCAAGCGCGAAGGCTACATCCGCGACTACGCTGTGTCCCAACAAGACAACGGCATCGCCGAGCTGACCGTCGAGCTGAAATATTCCGAAGGCCAGCCCGTGATCAAGGAAATCACCCGCGTGTCGAAACCCGGCCGCCGCGTGTACACACAGATCAAGGACGTGCCCCGCGTTTATAACGGCCTCGGCATTTCGATCCTCTCCACGCCGCGCGGCGTGCTCTCCGACAAGGAAGCGCGCGAAGCGAATGTGGGCGGCGAAATTCTCTGCCGCGTATTCTAAGGTAAGGTGAAGTATAATGTCTCGTATTGCAAAACACCCGATCAAGCTGCCGAGCGGCGTTGAAGCGAAGCTTCAGGGCAAGAAGCTCAGCATCAAGGGCAAAAAAGGCGAACTTTTCCTCACCGTGTCGAACGACATCACGGCTGAAGTGAAGGACGGCGCCGTCGTTCTCGCGAAAGCCGATGAAAACCGCCACGCGCGCGCCATGTGGGGCACGACCGCCTCGCTCGTCCGCGGCATGATCAAAGGCGTGACCGAAGGCTACACCAAGCGCCTCGTCATCGAGGGCGTCGGTTTCCGCGCCGCGCTGCAGGGCAAGGACCTGGTCCTCCAGATCGGTTTCAGCCATGAAGTCCGCTACAAGATCCCGACCGGCATCGAAGTGAAAGTGCCGAAACAGACCGAGATCGAGATCTCCGGCATCGACAAGCAAAAGGTCGGTCAGGTCGCAGCTGAGCTCTTCCTGATGAAGCGCCCCGAGCCGTACAAAGGCAAAGGCATCAACTACGAAGGCCGCCGCATCCTGCGCAAAGAAGGCAAGAAGAAATAAGTGAAGGGTTGAACGACAATGGCACACGCAACAGCAAAACAGCGCCGCACCTGGCGGGTCCGCAAAGTGGTGAAGAAAGCGACGGAAAAGAACAACCGTCCGCGTCTCTCCGTCCACCGCTCCGGCCAGCACATTTACGCGCAGGTCATCGACGACGTGAAGGGCGTGACGCTTGCAGCGGCATCGACCAACGAAGCCGATGTGAAAAAAGGCCTCAAGAGCACCTCCAACAAGGATGCCGCGACCACCATCGGCAAACTGGTAGCGGAGCGCGCCAAGAAGGCGGGCGTCGAGAAAGTCGCGTTTGACCGCGGCAGCCGCGCCTATCACGGTCGCATCAAGGCCCTTGCGGACGCAGCCCGCGAAGCCGGCCTCAGCTTTTAATCGAAGGAAAACAGACAATGGCAAAAACTGAGAAGCCGCAAGGCGAAGGCCAGTCCCAGGGTCGCGACAACCGCGGCGGCCGCGAAGGCGGCGGACGTGACCGCAAAGGCGGCGGACGTGACCGCGACAAGAAAGAAGGCGGCGAGCGCGAAGGCTCCGAACTCGTTGAACGCCTCGTCGCGATCAACCGCGTCGCCAAAGTCGTGAAGGGCGGCCGTCGTTTCGGCTTCGCTGCTCTCGTGGTTGTCGGCGATGGCCGCGGCCGCATCGGCGCCGGCGCAGGTAAAGCCCGCGAAGTGCCCGAAGCGATCAAGAAGGCGACCGACCAGGCGAAACGCCGCATGGTCCGCGTGCCCCTGCGTGACGGCCGCACGATCCACCACGATATCGAAGCCCGCTTCGGCGCCGGCCGCGTGCGCCTGCGCACGGCGGAAGCCGGTACCGGCATCATCGCCGGCGGCCCCTTGCGCGCCGTGTTCGAAGTCCTGGGCATCCAGGACGTCGTTGCGAAGTCGCTCGGTTCGTCGAACCCCTACAACATGGTCAAGGCAGCGCTTGAAGCCTTCAAGCACATGGAAAGCCCCCGCATGGTGGCTGGCCGCCGTGGCCGCCGCGTGAACGAAGTGCTCGGCCGCAAAGGCGACGCAAAGGAGAAGTCGGATGAGTGAAGATAAGAAACCCGCTGCGGCAAAAAAGCCTGCAGCGAAAAAAGCAGCCGCGCCGAAAGCTGACGCAGCGCCGAAAAAAGCGGCGAAACCCGCTTCTTCCGGCAAGAAGATCGTCGTCACCCAGACCGGCAGCAAGATCGGCCGCATCAAGAAGCAGGAAGCGACCCTCATCGGTCTCGGCCTCAACAAGCGTCATCGCTCCAAGGTGCTGGTCGACAGCCCCGAAGTGCGCGGCATGATCGAAGTCGTGAAGCACCTCGTCAAAGTCGAAGACGCGGCATAAAGGAAGTACAAGTCATGAAACTCAACCAGCTCAAAGACAATCCCGGCGCGCGCCAGACCCGTATCCTGGTCGGCCGTGGTATCGGCTCCGGCAAAGGCAAGACCGCCGGCCGCGGCGTAAAGGGCCAGAAAGCCCGTACCGGCGTCGCGATCAAGGGCTTCGAGGGCGGCCAATCCCCGCTGCTCCGTCGCATGCCCAAGCGCGGCTTCAACAACTTCGAGCACGCAACGCATTACGCGGTCGTGACCCTCGGCATCCTGCAGTCGGCGATCGATGGCAAGAAGTTCAAGGGCGACAAGATCGACGCGAAATCGCTGCGCGAAGCGGGCCTGATCGATGCGCGCCATGACGGCGTCAAGCTGGTCGGCTCGACGGGCCTGAAATCGAAAGCGACCATCGTGGTGACGAAAGCCACCAAGGGCGCGATCGAAGCGGTCGAAAAAGCCGGCGGCAAGGTTGAAGTCCTGCCCGCGAAAGTGAACAAGCTGCTCAAGCCGAAAAAAGCAGCGAAGAAATAACTTTCGCCCGATAAAAATTCAAAAGAATCCCCGCCATCGCGCGGGGATTTTTTTATGTCTCGTGTCGCGGTCAGGGAGGAGGAGGGTACCGCATCGTCAGGGGGATCCAAGACCCCATAAAAGACACCCCATTCGAAAACCCTTACCCGCCGCAAGACCCAGCGCCCTCTATTATCGCGAGGCTCATCAATAGCTGCGCGCATAACCCCTTTTAATCATAAGCAGTAAACGAGATAGTAATATTCCCGTGAGACAATAAGCCGGGAGATTGAACCATATGGCATTGATTTCACCGGCGGATTACCGTTTCGATATGGGTGCTGAAGTGGCCCTCGCCACCCGGCTTTACCCGCGCATTGCGGAGGAATTTTTCTTCGTCGATGTGAAAGAGCAGAATTCCCACGTCAATCCGGAATTCACCTGTCTTGGCGCAGCCTATGAGCGTAACCCTGAAGCCGCCAGGGAAGCGGCCAAGCCATATGTCATCCACGCGCTTGATATTTCCACGAGCATAGCCGTACGCGCGCCCTGCGGGGCGCGGTTTATCGTCATTTATTCCCGGCGCATGTGGCAGGGTGCCTCCTCCCGGCTCGCCTTCACGTTCGACCACGAGATCGGCCACCAGCTGGTCCCCTCGGGCTACGCGCTCGATATGGCGGGGCGCCTCATGGGTGAAAGCGCGGCGGACGCCTTTGCCGCACTGCGCGCGCTGCAGCGCTATGGCATGGAGGCCGGCCGCAAATTGCTGATCCGCGAAAGCACCGACCGGCTGACAGCGCCGCTGCGCAGCCACCTCAAGGATGACTGGGAGCACCTGACGGGCCAGGTCCTCAATCAGATCATCCGGGATTGTGCCACCAAACGGTTTGACGCGATGTCCCCGGATGAGACCGTCGCGGAGGCCGATCATTATGCGACGCGCTTCGCGCCGTCGCTCGATCATGCCAAGCAGCAATGGGCGCTGCTCAATGACATCGTCGATGACGAGCATATCGGCAACTTCGGCCAGGAGCCTCAGCCGGCGAAGAAGTAATTGGTGTTATGTAATCGCCGCTGACCGGAGCTTGCCGCTTCCAAATTCTTCAACCAATCCAGTTCCCTTTTATGGATTGCGACTCTGCCATGGGTCTTGTAAGGTCTTTGCCGAGACTTACATCATCGGCGAAATAGCGAATAACAAGACTTAAAAGGACTGTCATGGCCTCCGCGATCGAGCAATTTGCCTCCAACGTCAACATGAGCGTCTTTTCCAAGGCGACGGAGCTGAAACAGCGCCTGTGGTTCACCTTTTTTGCGCTGATCGTCTACCGCATCGGCACGCATATTCCGCTGCCCGGCATCGACCCGGCCGCCTGGAACGATATCTTTTCGCACAAGGCGGGCGGCGT
>DASPMW010000081.1:0-20855 GCA_035626855.1 Patescibacteria group bacterium | reverse complement strand
TTTCCCGCCCCGTTAAACACCTCGCTGATATCACATGATATATATTTTAGTTCCCATTGCCATAATGTAACTCATTTCCCTTTTTTGGTTGTAGAAGATCCGGACTGTTATGCTTATAAGGCATTCCCCCTTTCAACCGTGAGTCGCGTCCATGTACTACCGCATGTTTTCCTTCCTTCTGCCTCTGACGCTGGTGGCCGGGATTATCTGTTTTGCTGCCCTTGCGGAGGACAGCCACCACAGCGCGCCTTCGACCCCAACGCTGCTTATTGCGGCCACGCCGGGCGCGCTGAATGCGGGCGAGGAGTATAGCGGCGTCCTGACTCTCCAGTCCGGCGCTGCGCCACTCACGCTGGCGGGGCTCGAAGAGCGGCACACACAGAAAATTCACCTGCTCGTGATCGACCAGTCGCTGGGCGACTACCATCACCTCCACCCGACCGCAGGCGTAAAGCCGGGCGAGTACAAGTTTTCCTTCACGCCCCGGACGGGGCATAACTACCGCGTTTACGCCGATGTTAAGCCGCTCGGTGCCGGGCCGCAGATGGTGATGACGGAAATCAAGGGCAATGCCCCGTGTGACAAGCCCTGCATTGACCGCAATACAGGAGACATTGCCTCGGTCGGTAACATCGCGGCGCGCGTGCAGTTCGCGGCTACGCCGGTTGTAGCAGGCACGCCCGTCGACGCCACGATCGAGTTAAAAGATGAAAAGGGAAATCCCCTCGCGGATCTCGAGCCCGTGATGGGTGCCTATGGCCATATCGTTGGTTTCTACGCCGAGGGCGAGGGGGTTGCGCATATGCATCCCTCCGGCGATGAACCCACAAAACCCACTGACCGCGGCAGCTCCCCGCTGCGCTTCATGCTGCATCCGGATCATGCTGGATACCTGAAGTACTTCGTCCAGATCCGCCGGGGTGGAGAGGAAATCTTTCTTCCTTTTGGCTTATATATCGAAAAACCAAAGAGTTAGCGCATTGACATAATATGACTGTCGTGCTATCCTGCATTCTTTGCACAGGATAGGTCATGACTACCGCGCGCCCCTTTTTCAATACGTCCTCCGACTTCGCCCGCCAGGCGGGGGAGCAATTGCTGAAAGAATTGCAGCGCAGCCAGGCCGATATCAGCGCCGCGAAGCTGCTGAATCTGCTTGGCACGAATGTTGACTACACCGTGATCAGCGATCGCGGAGAAACGCCGCTGCTGCTGGCCGCGCAAAAAGGGTTTTCGCAAGCCGCGCGCAACATGGTGGATTTCGGCGCCGATGTGAATGCCGCCGACCATTTCGGCTTTACGCCACTGATGATGGCGGCGAGCGGCGGCGATATCGCGCTGACCGACAAGCTGCTTGAAAACGGCGCGAAGCTCGACGCCCGCAGCGCCGCCGATGACACCGCATTTGCGCTGGCGGCAGGGCAGGACCAGCAATTTATGCTGAAGCACCTGCTGGCCAAGGGGCTGATAATCGACCCGGCCGAGGGCGAAAAACTTTATGATGCCGCACGCAACCGTGGCCACGAAGGCACTGCCAAAATCATTCGCGAGGAAATCGACCGGCAGTTCAGTCTTGCGGATCACGCCGCGCGCGAGGCAGAGCGCGCGCGCCGTGAGGAAATAAGCGGCATCGCCTCCCAGTTCACGCAAGGCACCGGCGCGCAGATTCAGGCGCCCCGCACCGCGCGCTTTTCACGGTAGTTTAGAGTGTTCCTTTTGGCTTCGGCACCTTTGGCGAGATCGAAGCGGGGCCAACAGGCTGTGCAGCCGCGACTTGCGCGGGATCGACGCCATAGGCCTTGTCGAGCACGGGGCGGATCGCCGGAATGGCGGATTTGAACACCTGCGCCGCGAGCGCACTGGTGAATCTGTGCTTGCCGGCATCCGGCCCGTCCACATAAGCGACGACCGTGCCGTAAAACCTGTCGCCAATGGCGAAGACGAAAGTGGCCGTGCGGCTCTTGGCTTCAGAAGATGTCACGCCGCCGCCTTTTGAAAAAGTCTGCTGGCGGTTATCGCCCGTCCCGGTCTTGCCGCCGACAGACAGAACCTGCCCATCGCTCAGCACGACGGATTTGTTGGCGCGGCGGGCCGTGCCTTCTTCAACCACACCATTCATTTCGCGGCGTGCCAGTCTTGCGACTTCTTCGGGCAGTACGCGGGTGCCTTGCGACTTTTTCGGCAGGAAGTCGAGCGCATAGGGCGTGTTTTCGGCAAAGCTGATTTCGTCGAATTTGATGGCGGGGCGCAGCACGCCGTCATTTTGCAGGATTCCCGACAGCGTGGCGAGCGCGGCGGGCGTGTCGCCGGAGGAGCCGAGCGCGGAGGCATATGACGGCACCATGCGGTCAAACGCGTAGCCAAGATGCTTCCAGGTCGCATGGATGTGCACGAAAGCCTCTTTTTCCAGCATCGTGCGGATGCGGGTGTTCTGCGCCTCGATCTTGTCGGGCTTCAGCAGCCATTTATAAACTTCGATTCGCGCATCCGAGGATGCTGCCACAGCATCGCTCCAGCCGCCCGCTGGCTGGGCAGCCCGGTGCTGCGCGAGCCAGAGCGCGAGCGGATGCACGCCTGTGATATAGCCACGATCATTCAGATCAAACTTGCCGGGCGCATAATCGTCATAAAGCTTCTGGAAGTCGGTGGCATCGCCGCAGTTCGCGCAATGCGCGCGGATGAATCCCTCCATTTTCGCCAGCGGCGCATTCGGCATGACAGAGCGGTAGATAACCGCAAGATGCGCGGGAGTCGGGGTGGTTTTGCCAGCCAGCAGCTCGAGCGTCTGCTCAGGCGTTTTATCCTTTTGCTCGCTCCAGGCTTTCCACAGGAAAGTCGTGCCCTCCGCATGAATGAACTGCTCGAGGTATTTTCGGCGCAGCGGATTGTCGGGATTTTCGTAGATATCGGCGCTCACATCCATCTTCTGCGACTGCGTGTAGTAAACCACATCGCGCATCATGCGGATGAAGGACAGGTTGACCGAATGGTGGAATGCATCCTTGACGTTGTAAGCCTTGTAGTTTTCGGAAGGCTCGAAGTTCTCGAAAGTATGCACGCCGCCGCCTGTGAAGAAGCGCTCGCCGGGATTGCCGGAATAGGTGCGCTCCAGCGACGCCTCCAGCATGGCGTTCAACGATTTGTCGGTCACAGGATCCGCGAGGTAATCGATCGCCCAGCGGGAGAGATTGTCGTCCTTCTGGACCTGCTGCGCCCGCAGCGTGGCTTCATCCATCTTGCCGTATTTCCCGTGCAGCTCCGCCATCGCCTCGAGATAGGACACTAGCGTTCTCAATTTTGCGGTCGAGCCGAGCTCGAGCTTGGTGCCCTCGTTGATATTAAGCGCGCCGTCGAAATTATCGGCCTGCACGCGCAGCACGTTCGTGCCGTCGCTGCGCTTTTCGTAGAGCGTAAAGGAATAACGGAGCTGGTCCGCAAGCGCCGGGTTGAGCAGCTGGTGGCCGGTAAGCCCGTTCGCCTGCGCGACGGCAGGGTCGGACAGGCTGCGCAGGATATTCGCGACAGCCTGGTCGGCCTGCGCGTCAACGGTTGTCCGCGCGGTAATGTCGAGGCGGTTGAGCGCGTAGATATCCTTCACGCCCAGGTCTTTCATGAGGTTTATCTGCAGGCCCTCGATCGATTTCTGGCGGGCATCGGTGTTGTCGTTGCGGGGCTGCGGCGCACGGGTGGCATAGCCGGGATGCGCTGCCTTCACGGCGTCTTTCATGCGCGGCGTGATGATGCCATGTTCCACCAGCAGCGGCAGGTAGGCATCGACGCGGGCATCCAGCTCGGCGCGGTCCTTGAGCAGATAGGCGGAGGGCTTGGTCACAGACATCACGAGGCGCAGCGCCTGGCGGTAGGCGTCGGCCGCCTGCTTCAGTTCGCCGTCGTTCATTTGCGCTTCCGGCTTGCGCAGCAGCCGGTTCGTTTCGTTGAAATCCGCGCCAAACCACGCGCTCATTCCGTCTCCGAAGCCGATGATCTCGCCCGCGCCGGGGAAAGAGGAGAGCGGCATGGAATTCAGGTAGTCGAGCACGATCCGCTCGCGGCTTTGCCGCGTGTCCGTGCCGTCCTGGTAATTGCGGACGGAGGCGGTGAGCATCTGCTCCAGCTTTTCGGAGCTGGAGCCGGTGACGCCTCGCGGTGAATGGCGGAATTTTTCGGTCTGGGTGGCAAGGGTCGAGCCACCGGCGGAGCTGCCGCCAAGATGCAGCTTCATCCGCACCCGGTCGCGCGCCGCCTTGGCGAAGCGTCCCCAGTTCACGGCATTGTTATGGGTGGAGGGCTGGTTATCCAGCAGCTGGCGGTCTTCCACGAAGAGCAGGCTCTGCACGATCACCGGCGGGATACTGGCGTAATCCGGATAGGTCTGGCGCGGAAACCTTGCATCGAACAGCGCATGGCCGTTTTCATCGACGAGCCGCAGGCCCGCCTGCGCCTTTTCGTTATAGATAGGGAACAGCTGGAGCCCCGCGATTTTACGCTCCTGCCACTGCGTCTCCTGCGCGACCTCATACCCGCGCTCGGAGAGCCGCGCGCGGAACAGCAGTTCCTGCGTATAGCCGAGACGCTCGTCATAGGGACCCGCCGCGGGGGGCTGCACGGTCGGGCTGGATTGCTGTGTTTCGGTGAAGGTTTTTCCCTCGGCCATGCTCGTGAAGAGGCGCGACTGCAGGAAAGAGGTATGGACCTCAACTCCGATCGCCACGGCGCTGACGGCGCCGACCGCGGCCGCCTTGTACACCCAGCGCGGCAGGCGACGGTACCAATGGGCGGTTTTGAGGGGCGGGGCGGGGGGATTGACGGGGTTCGTCGGGGGGATGCTCTCCCCTGACGCTGCCGGGGGACGATCCGCGTTGTTTTCTTCCGTCGACATGGATGCCGAACTCCAGATGGGTAATTATGGCAAGCAAATTACCCCAATGCCGGAGAGAAGGCAAATGGATTACGAAATATATCGTGATTTCAAGCGCTTAGAGGTCAGGGCGGGTACGCGGGCTTTGTTCATGCCGCTCATGGTTAATTTCCGGCATGATCCGCTCGTCGCGCGTCAGGTCATTAAACTTCTGCGTTTCCCGGTCTGCCCGGACCATCTTCTTGATTCCGCGGGCGGATCCATAAAAGGAGTCGCCCTCAAAGCGCTCCTGCACCGCCTTGTCTTCTTCGTGATCGACGGGTTCGGGCTGCGCTTCGAAATTCTCGAAGTCGAGGCCGTTTAAATGAAGCGTTTTGCGGGGTTCGTCGGTGGGTGTGCGATTGCTGGGCATGTGTACCTCCCTATGGATGCGCTATCCGAGCCAACACGGTTAGGGAAACAGGGTTCCTTTAACTGATCAGCAGCAGGCGTGGCGGGCGGTTGGGATGGGTGTCGGGAGCGCGGTGGATGCAGGGTGCAACCTGGCTGCCGGGATAGTCGACGGCGATCCGCCAGAGGTTGCCAATCCCGAAGCTGTAAGGCGTCGCACCGGGCCTGGGGCTGTAATGAAGGTCATAACAGCGCTCCCGCAGCCAGGTCTCGAAATCCGGTTCGCGTTCCGCGATGAAGGCCTGCAGCAACGCCGCCCGCGTGGCGGGTTCATCGGTGCGCCGCACCGCATCCTCGCGGCGCAGCCCTTCGCTGGCGGCTTCGTTGTAGCTGCATAGGTAGGTGTCGGCCTTAACGGTCGCCCGGTCGACGTGGAAAGAATAAACGTCGGTCGGAATAATCGCGTCGTCGTCGCGCATGTAGGACGGCACACATTCGATGCTGGGCAGCAGCCCGAGTTCTTCCATGGCGGCGCGGTCGGCGATCATCGTTTCCACCGCTGCGCGCCCGTTGCTGCTCAGGCGAGGCATAAGTCTGCGCAGATCGTCGTCGGAAAGCGATGTCACTTCTTCCAGGTGACGCAACTGCGCCGCGACTTCATCGAAATCCCCCTTCGGCTGGCGCTGCCAGCACAGGGCATTGACTGAACCGCTGAACGGGGCCGCAATCAGTGCTTCAAAGCTATCGACGATGGCATAGGTCATTGGCGGCCCTGGGGCGTCACCCCATGACCAGCCCTTCGATATCATGTTTCTGCCGGATCGGCTCAAGCTTGTCGACCACGCGGCAGACGAGGTGATCCTTCACGGACTGCGGCAGCCCGTCATAAAACTTCTGCGTTACCATGACGTCGTGCAGCGCGGCGTGCCCCGCGCCCGGCGCATCGACGCCGAGCACGAGCACCGGCCGCGCGATCGGCGAGGCATGGTCCGTGCCGCGATGCACAGTCAGCGCCGAGCGGCAGGAGATATCTCCCATCTGCGGAAACTTCCGCACGCCGCGCTCCGCATAACGCGGCCACAGCGATTCATCGGGGAACATCTGGTGGTTCCAGGTGCGCCCGTCATCCCATTGCGTGCCGGGCGCGATTTCAAACGGGCCCATATCGGGCGTGACATCGACGCCGGTCAGGTTGAAGGCGAGGGAGGTGATGCGGCGATCTTCATAGGTTTCGCGGGGCGACGGGAAGTCGCGATGCCAGGGCTGGAATTTCGCGCCTTGAAAGGGCGTGTCGAACCCGATCTCGACAATCTCGTAGTCGGGGCCCAGCACGTTTTCGCACATCGCGGTGACCCAGGGATGCGTGACAAGATCGGTAAAGCCGCGGATTGCCTCCGGATGCAGCTCGACATACCACCGCCGGGGGCCGCGGCCGATCGCGCCGCCCGGGCGCTGGATCGCCTCCCAGAACGCGGTCATCATATCTTCACGCATCGCTTCCGCCCATTCGCGCGAGAACGCGCCCTTCTTGCCCACAACGCCGTCGCGCTGGAGTGTTAACAGGTCTTCGGTCAGGTCGTCCGCAGCTTTGGCCGCGCTGGTCGAAAGGCTCGTCATGTTTTGCAATCCTCTGTACGGGGCTGTTCATTTAATTTACAGAGACTCCAAATCGATGGCAAGCAGCGCTGCTCCTACGCCGCGCTGACGGGGATTACTTCAACTGCGCATAGATGCTGTCATAGCGAAAACGGTACATGTTCGTCGGATTGTCAACCGAGTCGGAGACGATCGGGCCGCTCAGGTAATCGGCGGAAAAACCAACCGATATGCTGGCGAGGCTGAGGGTTGCGACGTTCATGACCGCCGTGCGCAGGCTCCGGCGCTGCGCCTGGCTGCAGAACCGGTCGAGCTCCTGCATCGTCGTCTCCTCCGGCATGGCCGGATCGACGATATAGCCGAGGCCGTCGATGCCGTCTTCCCGCCAGGCGGGGAGCGTTGCGTCGAAATTCGCGGGCATATTCACGTAGACGGCGCGGCACAGCTTGCGGCCGAGCTTCGGCGCGAACCAGAACGCGCCCCTGACCGGGTAGGTTTTCGGGCAGCCTTCGATCATCAGGATCAGGAATTTCCTGAGTGCTTCGGGGATTGCGGCGCAGCGGTGGATGAATTTCTGGAAGCTTTCCTCCCGGTAAAGCGTGTCGTAATGGATCGGGCACACGATCATCGTCTGCTTGTTTTCCTTCTGCAGCACCAGCAGGTCGCGGCGCACCCGGCTGATCACCTTCAGGTCGAGATCGACGATATCGGAAAAACTGCGGCCCGCGAAAAACTGGCGGTAGCCGTCAAGCGGGTTTGCCGCCTCGTAGGCTGGCTGCGGCAGGCAGAGGAAAGACGTGACTGCGTCCCGTTTCACTTCCCAGATCGGCTGGTACTGGTAGCGCAAGCCGTCATTATAGGCCTCCAGCCGCTCCAGCTCCTCCAGCGTCGTGCCGACTTCGGTTACGGGCGGCTGAAGGACGGGATCCGCGTCGCCCGCGCCGCTCTCCACATATTGCTGGGCCGATTCCGCGGTGATCGCCTCGCCCTCGGATATGCCCCGCAGCGCCGCATCGCCGCTGTCGAACAGGCGCGCCGTCACCCGCCGCGCGATTTCGCGCGCCTTTTCGGCAGCCGTATCCGGCTCGTCCTGCGCGAGCAATAGCACATAGGTTTCATCGCGGTAATGGATCGAAAGATCCGGCGCCGACAAAACCTCGGGCAAAACGCTGTCGACCGCGCTGAAGACGAGGGCGGACAATCCCGTCCAGTTTTTGCCGGCGCGCCGCTTGATCTTGGCAAGGCTGATGACCTGCAGCTTGCCCGAGGCGACGAGCCTCTGGTTCTGCAGCATATGGCGGCAGAGCGCATCCAGCTTTGCATTGCTGTCCGTCATTGCAGACCTTGCGGGGGTTGGCTGTTCAACTCTAAGTTGAAGGATGTTCTCTCGCCCTGCGTGATGTCAACGACAGATGCGCGGCTGCATACTTGGGTATGCCCCGGCAAGGAAGAAGGATGTCTTTTTGAGGATGGTGCCGCAGATGGGATTTGAACCCGCGACCTCCCGCTTACGAAGCGGATGCTCTACCACTGAGCTACTGCGGCACAGGGCGGGAAGATAAGGGAATTAACGGCGGTTTACAAGCACGGAATCTGATCTCGGCCCTTCAGCCCGCTTTAGAAAATCCTTTGTTATCAAGCGGAAGACGCGGCGGGGTTGCTTTCACGGGTACCGGCATGCCAATTTGACGCCAGCAAAGAGGTATATGATGACTGACCCCAAAGTGTTTTTCGACGAGAATCCGGACGTGGAGACGGTCGACGCATTCATCGTCGATGTCAGCGGCATCCTGCGCGGCAAGAAGATGCCGCGCGCGACCGCGACCAAGCTGTTCAAGGGCGGCGTGCGCATGCCGCGCTCGGCCTTCGCGGTCGATATCTGGGGGCAGGACGTGCCCGCCGCGCAGCTGATCATCGAGACGGGCGATAACGACGGGGTTTGCTTTCCGGTGCGGGATTCCCTGCGCATGGTGCCCTGGCTGAAAAACACGGCGCAGGTCATGCTGACCATGAAGGAGCCGGACGGCCGCCCGTTCTTTGGCGACAGCCGCCAGGTGCTCAAGAAAATCCTCGGCCTCTACGCCAAGAAGGGCTGGACGCCAGTCGTTGCGGCCGAACTTGAATTCTACCTGCTCGACGCGCAGATGGACGAGCGTGGCAATCCGCAGCCGCCGCTCTCGCCCCGCTCCGGCAAGCGCTCCAACGCGGCGCACCTGTTCAGCATTTCAGAGATCACCGAATTCGATAACGTACTGGGCGGCATTTCCAAGGCCTGCGCGCAGCAGGGTATCCCGGCGGATGCCTGTATCTCCGAAAACGGTCCCGGCCAGTATGAGATCAACCTGTTCCACGTGCCGGATGCGCTTGCCGCCGCCGACCACGCGACGCTTATGAAACGCGTCGTGCGCGGCGTTGCGCGCAAATGGGGGTTCGATGCGACCTTCATGGCCAAGCCCTATGGCAACGAGGCCGGCAACGGCATGCACGTCCATTTCAGCGTGATCGACAAGCAGGGCCGCAATATCTTCGCCGGCCGCGATTCCAAGGGCACGCCGCAGCTGCGCTATGCGCTCGGCGGTCTTCTGAAACATATGGGCGATACAACCGCGATCTTCGCGCCGAACTTCAATTCCTACCGCCGTTTCGCGGCGGGCAGCCATGCGCCGACGACGGTCAGCTGGGGCTACGACAACCGCACCGCCGCGCTGCGGGTGCCGGCCTCCGACATTGACGCAACCCGCATCGAGCACCGCGTGGCGGGCGGCGATACCAACCCCTATCTTTGCATCGCCGCAATCCTCGCAGCCGCCTATGACGGCCTTGTCAACCGCCTCGACCCCGGCAAGCCCGCCTCCGGCAACATCTATACCTCGAAGGCAAAGCGCCTGCCCAACGCCTGGGAAACCGCGCTCGAACAGTTCGAAAGCTCGAAGTTCATCAAGAAATATTTCGGCGAGAATTACCAGCGGCTCTACCTCGCCTGCAAGCTGCAGGAGCAGGACATCATCGACCGCCAGGTCTCCAGCCTCGAATACGACACTTATCTCAGGGATATCTGATCTTGCCCGTCACGACCGCACAGCACACCGGTTCCTATTACGCCTTCTCCGCGCATCCGCAGCCCGAGCGCCCGCCGCTCTGGGGCGAGGTGCAGGCCGATGTCTGCGTGATCGGCGCAGGCTTCGCCGGAATCTCCACTGCGCTGCATCTCGCCGAAAAGGGCCTGAAGGTCGTCGTGCTGGAGGCGGTCAGGATCGCCTTCGGCGCTTCCGGGCGCAATGGCGGGCAGATCATCAATGGCTACAGCCGGGATTACGACACGATCCTTGGCCGTTACGGGCATGACACCGCGAAAGCGCTCCTCGATATGAGCTTCGAGGGTGGCGATATCATCCGCGAGCGCATCCGGAAGTATAACATCCAGTGCGACCACAAGCCCGGCAGCTTCTTCGCCGCCTTCACGCCGCGCCAGATGAAATTCCTCGAGCGCCGCCGCGAAGTCTGGGCCTCAGCTGGCCATGGCCAGACGGAAATGTATGACGATAAACGCGTGCGCGAAGTGTCCGACACGCCGCTTTACATCGGCGGCATGCTCGACAAGCGGGGCGGGCATATCCACCCGATGAACCTCGTGTTGGGGCAGGCGGCGGCGCTTGAATCGCTGGGCGGCACAATCCACGAACAATCCCGCGTCACCCACATCACCAAGGGCGCGCGCCCCGTCGCCTATACGGCGGAGGGCAGCGTCACCGCCAGTTTCATCGTTGTTTGCGGCAACGCCTATATCGGGGAGTCCGTGCCCGAGCTGCCGCACCGCTTTATGTCCGTCTCCAGCCAGATCGTCACAACCGAGGTGCTGGGCGAAGAACTAACGAATAAAATGATGCCGTCCGGCTTTTGCCTGGAAGACTGCAATTACCTGCTCGATTACTACCGCATCACCGGCGACAAGCGCCTTCTGTTCGGGGGCGGCGTGATCTATACCGGCGCGGAGCCCGCCGACATCATCCGCCGGCTGGAGCCGCATGTGGTGAAAACCTTCCCCTACCTGAAGGGCAAAAAATTCGACTTCGCCTGGAGCGGCAACTTCGCGCTGACCATGACGCGCATGCCCCATATCGGGCGACTGTCGGATACTGTGTATTTTATCCAGGGCGATAGCGGCCACGGCGTCACCACCACCCACCTTCTTGGCCGCCTGACCGCCGAAGCCGTCACCCAGCAGGCCGCGCGCTGGGACGTTTTCGCCAACATGCCCAACTACCCCTTCCCGGGCGGCCGCATGTTCCGCGTGCCGCTGACGATGGTGGGGGCGTGGTATTATGGTATGAAAGAGCGGCTGGGGTTGTAGGCGCTAGGATGATGCGAGGATAAGTATCCCTTGGTCCACCAACTCCTGCTCGGATGTTAACCCGATGACGCCATTGATTACCGCAATCCTCACATAATTATCTGCGATACCATCGCCATTGACGTTGACGGTAAGAAAACTGCTGCGGCCCGCATCCACGATTTTCACGAACCCTTCAACGGCAATGCCATCTTCATAACCGCTCAGAATATCCTCGAGGTTGATCTTGTCGCCTTGCGATACGTTAAAGTCCATGATCGAAACGACGCTCGTAAGGCCTGTGTCCGTGTCGAAATAAAATGTATCGGCGCCGGTGTCCCCGTACAGCTTGTCCCGGTCGCCGCCGCCGTGAATTTCATCGTCGCCACCGCCACCGTGTATCGTATTGCGCGCCGCGTTTCCGGTAATGACGTTGTCAGTCGCACTGCCCGTGACGCTAAGGTTTCTCGTTCCCGTCAGGTTAACGAATTCAACATTCGCCGCTGCGTCAAATGTGTAATTTACGCTGACATTCACGGTATCGGCTGTATCCGTAGGACCGTCCGCGTCCGTATCGTCAAAGCCGTCAACAATGATGTCCCTGACGTTGTCGACGAAATAAAGGTTTGCGCCGTCGCCGCCATCCAGCGTGTCCGCGCCTTGCAGCCCGTCCAGCGTATCGTCGCCGTTGTCCGTCACAAGCCAGTTGCTTCCGCGGTTGCCGGTCAGGGTAATGTTTGTCCCGGGCATGATAAAAAATGCCTGTTCCAGGCCAGTTTGCAGGATGTAAAACACGTCGTCCGCGC
Organism: Patescibacteria group bacterium; assembly: GCA_035626855.1. GTDB lineage: Bacteria > Pseudomonadota > Alphaproteobacteria > Micavibrionales > UBA2020 > JAPWJZ01. Next base: position 8,875 of record DASPMW010000081.1, on the reverse strand, counting down.
CGACGGCGTTGCATATAACGAGGTCTGCGCGGCCGGAGGCGTCGATGATGACGTCCGTGCCTGCCGAGCCTCCGTTATTGATGCCATCCAAGGACAACTGGTTGATAAAATAAACATCATCGCCCCCGCCGCCGATCATCGTGTCGGCTCCCGCGGCGCCGTTGAGAACATTTGCCTGGTTGGTTCCCCGCAGAATGTTATCGCCGGCATTCCCGAATGCGAGCACGGCGTTTCTGGTCAGCGTGAGATGTTCGACGTTGTCAGGGAGCGTATACGAAACTGAGGAAACGACCGAGTCAGTACCCTCGCCAATGCCCTCGTTTATCAAATCCGCAGCATCGTCTACCCGGTAAGAGTCATGGCCAAAACCCCCGGTCATCGTGTCGACGCCCAACAGGCCGTCGAGGAGGTCGTTTTTGGGCGTCCCGATCAGGACATCGTCCGCCGCTGTGCCTCTAAAGGTTGCCATGGGGGTACTCCCTATCCGTAATTGCTTAGCTATATTAACCACACAATAGTGAAAGGTTGATTTATTGTCGAGAAATACAGGCCCGCAACGCTTTTTCTGGGGTGTCGCGAAGGCTCGTTTGGAGCTTATGTCTATTTCTGTAAATAATTGAACCACCGCGCCGAATCCGCTACCCTTGGTTTCACTTCAAAAGAGGCATCCCGTGGCGAAAAAAGCAGACGCAACACCGGCTGAAAAGCCCGCCGAATACCGTGTATTGGCGCGCAAATACCGCCCGCGCGATTTCTCGCAGCTGAAGGGGCAGGACGCGCTTGTCCGCACGCTGACCAACGCGATTGAATCGGGCCGCATCGCCCATGCCTTCATGCTGACCGGTGTGCGCGGCGTCGGCAAGACGACGACCGCTCGCATCATCGCCCGCGCGCTGAATTGCGAGAAGGGCCCGACCGTCACGCCCTGCGGCACCTGCGACCAGTGCAAGGCGATTTCCGAAGACCGCCATGTCGACGTGCTGGAAATGGACGCGGCGTCTCATACCGGCGTCGACAATATCCGCGACCTCATCGACACCGTGCAGTATGCGCCCGTTTCCGGCCGCTATAAGATTTTCATCATCGACGAAGTCCACATGCTGTCGAAGGGCGCGTTCAACGCGCTCCTGAAAACGCTGGAGGAACCGCCCGCCCACGCGAAATTCGTCTTCGCCACGACCGAAATCCGTAAGGTTCCCGTGACCGTCCTGTCGCGCTGCCAGCGCTTCGACCTCAAGCGCATCGATGCCGGAGTGCTGGAAACCTACTTCACCGAATTGCTCGGCCGGGAAAATGTCGAGGCCGAACCGCAGGCGGTCGCGCTTATCGCGCGCGCGGCGGACGGCTCGGCGCGCGACGGCCTCAGCCTGCTCGACCAGGCGATCAGCCGCGAGCCCGGCAAGATGACCGAGGCGCAGGTGCGCGACATGCTCGGCCTCGTCGACCGCACGGCGGGTTTTGACCTGTTCGAGAATGTCATGAAAGGCGACACGGCATCGACGCTCGCGCTTGTCGACAACCTCTATAAAAGCGGCGCCGACCCGGTGCAGGTGGTGCAGGACATGCTCGACCTCACCCATTTCCTGACCAAAACCAAGGTCGCGCCTGAATCGGCGAAAGACCGCGCGCTGCCGGAAGCCGAGCGCGTGCGCGGCGCGGAACTCGCGAAGAAACTCTCCGTCCCCGTGCTGACCCGCTCCTGGCAGATGCTGCTGAAGGGCGTGTCCGAGGTCAACCAGTCGTCGCAGCCGCGCCAGGCGCTGGAAATGCTGCTGATCCGCATGCTCTATGTCGCTGAGCAGCCGACGCCCGGCGACGTGCTGAAGCAGTTGAAGGACGGCACCAGCGTGAGCATGGGCGGCGGCGCGGCCCCGTTGGGCGGCGCGCCGCGCGGCACGACCGTTATGCGCTCCGTCACGCAGACCGCGGCAGTAACGCAGGCGCATGACAATGCCGCCGCGCATGTAAATAATTTCCAGGAAGCCGTCGCGCTGTTCGGCCAGAAAAAAGAAGGCCTGATCGAGGCGAGCATTTCCACCTACGTCCATCTCGTGAAGTTCGAGCAGGGGCATCTCGCCATCCGCCTGAAGGAAGGCGCGCCGCAGAACCTCGTCGGCCAGATGTCCGACCGCCTCAGCCTCTGGACCGGCCGCCCCTGGGTCGTCAGCCTCAGCCGCGAGCAGGGCGAGCCGACGATCGCCGACGCCCGCCGCAATGAAAAGGCGAATATCGAGGCCGAAGTGCGCGCGAGCGTCCTTGTCGCGGAGGCGATGAACATCTTCCCGGGCGCGAAGGTGATTGATATCAAGCTGAAGAAGTGACGTTTCGCAACGCCACCCCGGCGCAGGCCGGGGTCCAGCTTATAAACATCTATCTCAAAATATTGCGGTAGCAGGTCATGAACGGGACCCCGGCCTGCGCCGGGTTGGATGTCGCGGCCGGGACGAAACTGGCTATCCCACCAACCCCGCCTTAATCATTTTTTTCTCCAGCTCCCGCATCGCCGCCGTATTCGCCGCATCGCGCTCGGCCTGCGTCAGCGCTGGCTTGTTCGCGTTAGCGGCGGTCAGGCCGGCGCCTGCGTTTTTGAAATCCGTCTCGGCTTGCGGCTTCGGCACATAGCTTGCCGCGGCCGTCTCGATCAGCCGCGCGATTTCCTCATGCCCGTTGTCCCGCGCGAACACGGCAGCGGTCGTCTGCTCCGCGTCCTGAACGGTGGGGTCCGCGCCCGCTTGCAGCAGCAGCGTCACGGTATTGCGATAGCCATGCGCCGCCGCCGACATCAGCGCGGTATGGCCCGACTTGTTGCGATGGTTGATATCGGCGCCCGCTTTCAGCAGCACATCGGCGACGGCGGCCCTGCCCTCGAATGCCGCGAACATCAGCGCGGTCGAACCGTTGGCGTTCGCCGCCTCCAGCTCCACGCCCGGCGCGCGGGCCAAAATCCATGCCGCTTCCTTCGCGCCCGCCTGCGCCGCTTTCATGAGCGGCGTCACGCCTTCCGCGTTGCGCCAGTCGATCGACGACGGCACCTCCATCAGCGTGCGCTGAACGATGGCAATATCGTTCATGGCGATGGCGGTGAAGAACCGCGCAAGCGGGTCGCGGTTGAGCGGTTCGGCTCCGTTTCCTTGCGCGGCGGCATTGAACGCGCCGCTCAGGCCTGACTTCGTCACTGCTATGCCTCTTTTCCGTTTTGCCGCCCGCTTTCTGCCGCAGGCGTCTGGAATTTTTTCGTTGTCCCAACCTTACCATAAACTCATATCGAGCACAATAAAGCCCGGAATCGCCTTTTATTTTCAGCTGCTTGAGAGTGAGGTACTAAGGAACTATAACCGCCACGGCGGGTTGACTTGCCCTCCCCGCAGCGATACCTTGCCCCATCACACATAATAAAGGCGAAGACAGCGATGACCAATTTTGCGCAGATGATGCAAAAGGCCGGCAAGTTCAAGGCCGAGATGCAGAAGATGCAGGAACGCGTGAACGAGATGGATATTTCAGGGCAGGCCGGCAACGGCCTCGTCACCTGCACCGTCTCCGGCAAGCACGAGCTGAAAAAGCTGAAGGTGGACCCGAGCCTGATCAAGGCCGACGAAGCCGATGTGATGGAAGACATGATCATCGCCGCCATCAACGACGCGCGCGCCAAGGCCGAAAAAGTCATGGCCGAAGAAACCCAGAAACTCATGACCAGCATGGGCCTGCCGCCCGGCATGGGCTTGCCCTTCTAAAACGATCCGCCGTTCTAATTTCAAAAAAGGATTTTCAAATGCCGTTCAATTTCGACGAAGCCGGACTCCCCGACAACAACCGCTTCCGCGTCGCAACCGCGATCTGCAACCACTGGCTCGACCAGAACATGGGCTTCTTCGGGCCCGAGCGCATCAAGAACTTCATGCACAACCAGCCCGTCGCGGCGGCCAAGCGCATCATCGACAACACCGCCGACTGGTCGGAAGAATCCGTAATCCTCACGCTGCTCGGCCCCGCCAAGGGCGAACTGCTGGCGAATGATGAAACCGTAAAAACCGCGCGCCACATCTTCGGCGACCGCGCCGTCGACCTGCTGCAGGCGATGGCAGACCCGTCGAAGGCCGATGCCGACATGATCCGCGACATGAACCGCATCCAGAAAGTCGAGAATATCTCGGCCATGAACGACCAGATGGTCGGCCGCGCCAAGATCGACCAGCACCACGAAACCCGATGGAACATGCTCCACAATTTCGAGCGCGAGCACGCGATCACCAAGGGCCAGGACCCCGCGCTCGATGCGCTGTTCGAGGAAGCCGCCAAAAAATCGCACGAGGCCCTCGAAGCCCTCGACCGCGCCGCGGCCGCCACCGCAAAAAAGCCGGTGAGGCCCCAGGTGAACCCGCATAAACCCGGCGGCCCCAAATAAACAAAAACCCCGCGAGAGCGGGGTTTTTAACAGAGCGATGGTTAATGCCATTTCAGGATATCCCAGAAGAGCGGGGGTAACTTGCTGTACAAAAGGTGAAGTGTTTTCTATAACGTTATTGACATCGTTTTTAGGCAATTGTAGCGTTCAATGCATCCCATGAGGTAAATCGAAAATGAACGAGCAAACTGAATTGCTACGAGAGATGGTCGAGTTGCTTCGTCTGATGGCGGAGCCGGAAATTGCTAAGAGAGACAAAAAACGCAGGGAGGCGCTACTAGCGATCGTAGGGAAAAGTAAGTCCCGAATCAAAGCTGTCCAATTAATGGCTGGAAATAAAACTCCGTCCGCCATCGCGAAAGATGCTGGCATGGATGCTGGAAATTTCAGCCGGTTTATGAAATCTTTACGTGCTGCTGGAGTAATCGCAGCAGATGAAAAATTGCCAAAATTGTTGTTTCCGTTACCGCCCAATTTTCCCGAAGACAATGAGGTTGCATAATGGATAGAACCGATGCCTTACTCGCCACGGCGAATGAGATACTGAAGCTTTTAAGGATTATTGCGGAGCCGGAGTTGGCGCTGCAGGATAAAGAACCGCGTGGCAAATTGCGGCAAATAGTCGGAAAAAGTGCAGCAAAGGCCCAAGCAGTATTCTTAATGGATGGCACTCGGAGCCAATCAGAAATTCGCCAACAGGTGAAGATTGATGGCAGTGACCTGAGCAAAATGGTCAAGGCATTGCGGTCGGCCGGATTGCTAAAAATTGACGAAAAGCCAACCCTAAGCATTTATATACCAACGAGGTTTTTTGATGGAGAAGGCGCCTCCTGATGTCAGAAACGGACGAAATAAAGGCGGCCATACTAGAAATGCGCGATCTACTTAGGCTTCTCGCTGAGCCCGCGATCGCGGAACGAGACCGAAAATTAAGAACGGAAATTCTGCGTATTGCCGGTCAAAGTAAAAAAACGCAAGAGTCCATCATGCTGATGGACGGGTATCGAACGCAATCTGAAATAAACCAGCTGACGAAGCTTAACAAAGGGCAAATGAGCACCTTAGTAAAAAAGTTGGGTGATGCGAGCTTGCTGACAGAAAAGAGCAAGACGCCAAAACTGAAAGTATTTTTGCCCCCCAACTTTTTTGACGAAAAAAAATGACTAATGATGCTCAAATAGCAGACTTGTTGTCCGACATTCGGAACTGGTTACGTGCTTCATCCTATATGGCTGTCAAAACCCTTTTAGAGAAGGCTCTGCCCGACAAGCAATCACGCATTGCTTATCAAATGCTGGACGGGCGTACATCATTAGAACAAGTACGCGTTAAAGCTAAAATGAGCCCGAATAAGCTAATTTCATTAACTCAAAAGTGGACCTCAATGGGATTAATGGAAGCAGACAACGAGAAAAGGAAAAAGCGCCTATTTGACTTAGATGATTTCGAGCTGCTTGATCCCATCGAAAAGGTAAACGATGCCAAAAAAAACTGAAAGTTTAGAAGTCTCATCCGACCAAATTCATACAGATTTGGTCGAGATTAAAGAACGCCTGGCGGCTTTGGAAACTATTTCCAGTTTGGCAAATCGGTCCACCGTCGAAGGGTGGGTAAGAGAATGTCTCAATACAGACAACCTGAAGAAAATTGTAGCGGCGTGTGAACATCCAAAAACCAAGGATGAGCTTCGCGCGGAGCTAGGATTAACCACGACTCAAGCGTTAGACCATCACTTAAAAACCGTCCGATCCTACGACCTGCTTCAGCAAGAAACCAACGAAGCGGGAAAAATGACATTTAGATGGAGCAATTTGTTTGCGCGGCTCCCAAAAAGGACTCGTGATGTTTTGTTGGCTTCATCAAAACCCAATACAAAAAATCAATGAAAAGTACATCAATCTCCCGGCCTGCGAAAAAGCCCTCCGAAGGAAAAAAAAACCAAGAGCGTAAGAAAATCGGTTTAAAGACGAAAATCGCGGTGCTAACCGAGTCCGGTTATCGCTGCGCTGTTCCAACTTGTAGGGAGATCCTGCTCCTTGATCTTCATCATATGTATCAAGTAGCGGACGGCGGCAGTGACGAGCCTTCGAATTTAATCGCTCTTTGTCCTACATGCCACGCACGATACCACCGTGGGGAAATTTCCACGGATGCGATCTATGCATATAAGGCAATGTTGATCGCCATTGGGCGCGCATTCGATGTGCAAACGATTGATAAACTAATGTTTTTGGAATCGCTGGAGCCAGATTTTCTAGTTGTATCCGGGGATGGGCTTCTTCATTTCGACCGAGTCATCGCGGCAAATCTGGCGACCGCAGAACAGAAGGCCAACAATAATTTTCAGCTGGTTACCTATGCCATTAATATAAGTGCCAAGGGAAAAATGTTAGTCACAGCATGGAAGACGGGCAACATTAGCGATATTCAAAAATCGTTGTGAAAATAGCCCTCCTAACAATTTAAAGATGCAACTCCCACGCCGCCAGCGGCACGCCCCATTTGCGGAGTGCGTGCATCTGGGCCTCGATTAAGTCTTCCTGCAAATATTCGGCGTGCAATTCGCCGAGCGGCTCGAACGCGCGGAGCAGGTAGCGGTGGAATTCCTTTTCCTTCTGCGGGCCGATGATCGCCTCGCGCTCGATCTCGAAGCTCAGGCCCTCCGTCGTGCTGTAATCGGTCACCCATCTCATGCTGTCGCGCTCCTGCTGCCGGCCGCCTGTTGCGCGCGGCCCCGCTGATTATATCCGCCGCGGCGGGCGCAATCCACCCGTCGCCCGCGCGGGCCGGGCAGGGGTGCCGGGCGGCGGGCGCGGTTGGCGCAAGGGCGGCCTTGACAGTGCCCCGAAGGGCGGCGGCGATCTGGCGGATCAGGCAGAGGAACCAGAGCATCTGTTTTTTCTCCTATCTGTTCCTATTATGTTCTCATAAATTCCCCAAAAACGCAAGATAAATTTTGAAAATCGCAATTTATCAGGCACTTCGGCGGCTGGATTTGCGTCTTGCCGCGAACCATATTTACGGTAACATCGCCGCAAACCAAGGAAAATTCATGCGACTCGTCACCTGGAACATCAATTCCGTCCGCCTGCGCATCAACCTCGTCGCCAAGATGGTCGATCACCTGCGGCCCGACGTGCTGTGCCTGCAGGAAACGAAAACGCCGGACGAATTTTTCCCGGTCGAGGCGCTAACCGCCAAGGGTTTCACGCATCATCATTTCACGGGCATGAAGGGCTATAACGGCGTCGCGATTTTCTCGAAAATCCCGCTCGACGACCGCCAGGTCCACAACCGCTGCAAGAAAAACGACACGCGCCATATTTCGGCGAAGGTGAAATTCCGTGGCGCGCCGTTCGAGCTGCATAACATTTACATCCCCGCCGGCGGCGACGTGCCCGACCCGAAAGTGAACGTGAAGTTCAAGCACAAGCTGGATTTCGTCGACGAGCTGACTGACTGGTTCCCCAAGGAACGCTCGTCCAAGCTGTCGATGATCGCGGTCGGCGACCTGAACATCGCGCCTCGCGAAAACGATGTCTGGAGCCATAAACAGATGCTGAAAGTGGTTTCGCACACGCCGGTCGAGGTCGAGAAATTTACGCAGTTCTACAATTCCGTCGAATGGGTCGATGCGGTTCGCCATTTCGTTCCGGATGACCAGAAGCTTTATTCGTGGTGGAGCTACCGCGCGCGCGATTGGCACGCCGCCGATCGCGGACGCCGCCTCGACCATATCTGGGTCACCAAGAAACTGAAATCGCTGCTGGCTTCTCATGCCATCCACCGCGACATCCGCGGCTGGGAACAGCCGTCCGACCACGTGCCGGTCGTGATCGACCTGAAAGACGCGGCATGAACGAGACTGACCAAAAACTTGTCGATGCCGCGGTGCGCGGCGATGCGGGCGCGGTGCGCGACGCGCTCAATAACGGCGCCGATGTTTTCGCCCTGCGCGGCCGCGCGGCGTCGCTGACCGATCCGGACCGCCACTGGCAGGTGGTCGATATCATCGCGGAAGAAATGAAGCGGGGGCGCGAAACCTTCCTCGCCGACCTCGCCACCGCCGAAAATGCGCCGCAGTTTTTGCGAACGGAATATGTTCTCGGTGAAACCGCGCTGATCCGCGCCGTGAAAATGTACTGCCTCGACCAAGCGGTTGCGAAGATGAAGGAAGCGGGCGATACCGCGACCGGCAGCGACCTGCACCTGATGAAGGACCGCGACGGACTTACCCTCGCCGAACTGCTCGCCGAGCGCGGGCAGCAGCACAAACTCCTCGACCCCGCCCTCATCGCGGCGCAGCGGCAGAAGGTGCTGAAATCAGCCGCGCCTAAATTCAAGCTGAAATAATTAACGTGCCGGCGCGCGGCGGGTCTGGGTCGCCGGCGGGTTCCACGGCTCTTTCTTCCCGCCGTCATAGGGGCGGGCGAGGCCCTTGGAAATCAGGTTGTCGGCGACGCTCACGCC
>DASPMW010000080.1:0-2449 GCA_035626855.1 Patescibacteria group bacterium | reverse complement strand
CGCCGTCTGGTTCGCATGCGGCTCGTCGACGATGACATCGACCAGCTTCATGCCGTAAAGGTCCTCGATCTCCTTGCCGACCTTCTGGCGGGCAAGGTCCGAGATATGCTCGCGCGTCTGGTACAGCTCGATGAAATCCATGCCGGAGACGAGCTGCTTCACGGTCGCGGCCACGCGCGCCTTCACCTGGTCTTCGGGCTTGTTGCTGTCGTAGTGGTAGCGTTTTGCATCCGTCACCTGCAGATGCACCTTGATCGGGATCGAAACGAAAATATCGTCCTTGGTCTTGGTGCTCAGGTTTTCCTCGACCTGTTTCAGCGAAAGGTCGACGCGCGCCGCGATATTGTGCCAGGGAGGCACCACGGTGATGCCGGGGGTCGTGATCGTCTGCGTGTATTTGCCGAAGCTTTGCATGATCACGGCTTCTTTTTCTTTGACGGTGAAGATAAATGCCATTGTCGCCTGTTCCTTTTTTAAGTGGAGATAGAAACAGCCCCGCGGGGGTCACCCGCGGGGCTGGATCGTGGTTGGTTATCAGCCGTGTTTCGGCGGCTTGTGCGCGGGCGTCGCCGAGGCATCGTCGTTAGACGCGCCGTTGGAAGGCTTGGTCAGCGATTTACCGAGCGCCTGCATCTGGCCCAGCACGTCGCTTGCGTTCGCGCTGGTGATGATGATGTTGCCGCTCTTCGCCGCATCGCGGATGGTGTCGTTCTGCATGGCAAGCGTGATGATCTGGTGCGCCATTTCTTCCGACAGGCCTTCCTTCGCGAGCTTGTTGAACTGCTGCGCGTAGTTTTCGAAGATGGCGGAGCGCTGGGCCGCGATGCCTTCGCCGTCCAGTTTCTGCGCTTCCTTGCGACCTTCGGCTTCCAGGATCATGCGCTTCTTTTCGGCTTCCGCCATGTTCAGCATCGTCTGGCGCTCCATCTCGGAGCCTTTGACGTTGTTGTACTTGTTCTGCAGGTCCTGCGGCGCGTGGGGTTCGTCAACGATCACGTCGACCAGTTTCATGCCGTAAAGGTCTTCGATCTCCTTGCCCACGTTTTCGCGCACGCGGTCGGAAATCGTCTGGCGGCCCTGGTAAAGTTCCGCGAAGTCCATGTTGGAGGTCAGCTGCTTCACGGTCGCCGCGACGCGGGACATCACCTGCTTCAGGGGGTCGTTCGAGGCGTAGTGGTATTTTTTGGAATCATAGACTTCAAGGTGCATCTTGATCGGCACGGTCACGAAGATGTTGTCCTTGGTCTTGGTCGCGAGGTCTTCCTTGAATTCCTGCAGCGCGGTCGGCACGCGCTCGGCGACGGTTTCGAAGGGCCAGGGCTTTTTCAGGCGCAGGCCGGGCTCGTTCACGGTCTTGGTGTATCTGCCGAAGCTTTCGATCAGCACTTCCTGCTTTTCGCGAACATTCATAATCATGCTGGAGAGCCAGCCGACGGCCGCGCCCCCGCCAGCAACCAGCGCGCCGATAACGATTGCGGATTCGATAATCATTCTGTCTGTGCTCCTTTAAACTCGTTTTTTGTTAATTGCATAAGCAATATGCGCCCCGCCTCTTGCGTCGAGGGTGGTTAACTTCATTCCCGTAAAAGCGGTGGGGTGCATATGTCCTTCATACGGTTGGCCGCAAAAACCGTCAAGTTTGGTTGTTGCGTGATTTTCCTGAAGTGCTGCTTATTTTCGATAGCGAGTTAGCATCCTTCTGAAATGCTTGTAAACCCGCGGAATCCGCCGTGATCTGAATTATTTTCATTTCGTTTTCATAATAAACTCAAGTTGAGTATAATAAAGTTGCGTGCGACGGTTTTAAAATCGTTTTGGCAGCAAAAATTTGATTCGCCGCCGCCCGTCTGCCCGCGTTAAAACACCTCATGAAAACGCACCTGAAAATCGGCACGCGCGGCTCCCCCCTCGCCCTTGCCCAGACACACCTGCTCATCGCCGCGCTGCGGGAGAAGCATGAACACCTGCGCGCGGATGACGCGATCGAGGTCGTCAAAATCGTGACCTCGGGCGACCGCATCCAGGACCGCCCGCTGTCGGAAGCCGGCGGCAAGGGACTGTTCACCAAGGAGATCGAGGACGCGCTGTTGGCGGGCGAGATCGACTGCGCCGTGCATTCGATGAAGGACATGCCGACGCAGTTGCCGGAAGGGCTTTCCATCCCCTGCCTGCTGCCGCGCGAAGATGTGCGCGATGCCTTTTTCTCCCACAAATCACCGACCATCGCAGGACTGCGGCAAGGCGCTGTTGTTGGCACATCGAGCCTCCGGCGGCAGGCGCTGGTGCTGGCGCAGCGGCCGGATTTAAAGGTGGTCACCTTCCGCGGCAATGTCGGCACGCGCCTGAAGAAGCTGGAGGAAGGACAGGTCGATGCGACGCTGCTGGCGGTCGCAGGCCTCAAGCGCCTCGGGCAGGAAAGCCTGATCCAGCATTATCTTTCGACCGATGA